>DASSPC010000451.1:0-10031 GCA_035699865.1 Oryzihumus sp.
GCGACGCGGTCAGGAGATGCGCTGGGCGCGCCGAGCGCTGAGCTCGTCGCCCGGGTGGGCGGCCGGAGCCTCGTCCTCGGGGCGCTCGCTGGGCAGCTCGGCCAGCGAGCCCTCGACCTCGCGCCAGACCCGGCCCACGGCGATCCCGAACACGCCCTGGCCGCCCTGGAGGAGGTCGACGATCTCGTCCGGGGACGTGAGCGCGTAGACCGAGGCGCCGTCGCTCATCAGGGTGATCTGGGCCAGGTCCTCCACGCCCCGCTCGCGCAGGTGGGTGACGGCGACCCGGATCTGCTGCAGCGAGACGCCGGTGTCGAGCAGGCGCTTGACGACCTTCAGCACGAGGATGTCGCGGAAGCTGTAGAGCCGCTGGGTGCCCGAGCCCGTGGCACCGCGCACCGAGGGCTCGACCAGGCCGGTGCGGGCCCAGTAGTCGAGCTGGCGGTAGGTGATCCCGGCGGCCTTGCAGGCCGTTGGCCCGCGGTAGCCGGTGTCCTCGCTCAGCTCCGGGAGGTCGTCGCTGAAGAGCAACCCCTGGGCAGCAACCGGCACCGTGGGGTTGCCGTGCTGCGCGTCTCCGGTGGGGTTCACGCCTACCTCCCGTGTAACTACATGGCCGTCGTTCGTCTTTTGACGGTAGGGCCGCCCGGGGGGTGCGTCAATCACCTCTCGAGGGTGCGTCGCGTCGTGTCGCCAACCCGAGACCCAACCCTCGACGTCAGGTCAAGACTGAGGGTATGCCGCGGCGCGGCTCACGAGGCGCGCGGCCCGCCCTCTCCCTCGCCCTCACCTTCAGCCTCACCGCCGGACTCACCACCGGCCTCGTCGCCGGCCTCCTGCTGGAAGTCCTCGGCCGAGACGTGGTCGAGGAACTCGCGGAACCGCTCCACCTCGTCGTCCTCGTCCTGGGCGATGGCCACGCCGGCCTCGTCGAGCAGTGACTCCTCGGCCATGATCGAGGTCCCGGTGCGCAGTGCCAGCGCGATGGCGTCCGAGGACCGCGCGCTGACCTCCAGGCTCCCGTCGAAGATGAGGCTGGCATAGAAGACGCCCTCCTTGAGGGCGACGATGCGCACCTCGGAGAGCGTGTGGCCCAGGTCGTCGATGACGTTCTTGAGCAGGTCGTGCGTGAGCGGCCGCGGCGGCACGACGCCCTGCTGGGCGTAGGCGATGGCCGTGGCCTCGGCGGCACCGATCCAGATGGGCAGGTAGCGCTCGCCGTCCCGCTCCCTCAACAGGACGATGGGCTGGTTGGTGGGCATCTCCACGCGGACGCCGAGGACGTCGAGCTCTCTCACGGGCTCAACGGTACTCGCTCAGTCTGTCCGCAGTCCCGAGCGCACCAGCGCCGCGTGCAGGGCGATGCACTGGCTGAGGATCTCGGCCGCCGGGTCGGCAGAACCGTTGGCCTGCCTGGCCTTGCCCCGTCCGCGCATCGGTGACAGCACCTGCTGCACCAGCCCGATCTCGCGGTCGGCCGCGGTGCGGAAGGGACGCAGGTGCCGCGCCTCGATGCCGAAGCCGGCGAGGGCACCGGCCGCACGGGCGACCGCCAGGTCGGGCTCGCCGAAGTGCCCCGACCGGTCCGGCCGGACCAGCCCGAAGGTCTCCAGCGCCTCGAACGTGCGCAGGTCGAGCCCGGCGGCTTCGCGCAGCTCACGGGCGGTCAGCCGCAACGTGCCCGCCAGGGCGAGCTCCGCAGCGTCCGGCACCGCCGGGTCGCCGGGGACGACCGGCACCCGCGGGGTCGGCGGGCCATCGCTCACCGGCGGCGGCTCCAGGCCGCGGTCCATGGCGTCGAGGGCCTCGCGGATGACCTTCAGCGGCCAGAACCGGTCACGCTGGGCGCGCAACACGTAGCGCAGGCGCTCGACGTCCGCCTCACCGAAGGTGCGGTAGCCGGCGCCGGTGCGCTCCGGCGTCACCAGACCCTCCGCCTCCAGGTAGCGGATCTTGGAGATGGAGACGTCCGGGAACTCCTCCTGCAGGGCGGCGAGCACCGCCCCGATCGTCATCCGCCGGGCGGCCCGGCCGGGCGCCTCAGGACTGGACTCACGCGGAGGATGCGCCCGAGCCCGCATAGAACACCAGCCGGAACTTGCCGATCTGGACCTCATCGCCGGTGTGCAGGACGGCCTCGTCGATGCGCTGGCGGTTGACGTAGGTGCCGTTGAGGGACCCCACGTCGCGCACGATGAAGCTGCCGCCCTCACGACGGAAGGTCGCGTGCTTGCGGGAGACGGTCACGTCGTCGAGGAAGATGTCGGAGTCGGGGTGACGACCCGAGCTGACCTCGTCGGCGTCGAGCAGGAAGCGCGCGCCGGTGTTCGGGCCACGCAGGACGACCAGCAGGGCGGTGCCCTCACGCAGGGCGTCGACCGTCGCCTGGTCGGCAGCAGTCAGGCCACCCTCTTCGGGAGCCCCCTCGACGTGCTCGAGGTCGCCGATCCCGGGGAACCGCATCGTCGTCGGTTCGCCGGAGCGGATCGGACGCTCCTGCTCGCTGTCAGTCATCGGGTGAGCACCTCTGTCTTTCGGGGCTGCTGGTCGGCCCAGGGTGCCCCAACCCTAGACCACAACTTGAGGATGACGGAGGGGTTTGGACAAACGGCCCAAACCCCTCCCGTCAGGAGAGCTGGGCGCGGTAGGCGTCCACGTCGAGGAGCCCGTCGAGGGCACCCGTGTCGGCGAGCTTGACGGCATACATCCAGCCCTGGCCGTAGGGGTCGGAGTTGACCAGCTCCGGGGAGGAGTCCAGCGCCGCGTTGACCTCGACAACCTCGCCGGCCAGCGGCGCGTAGATGTCGCTCACGGACTTGGTCGACTCGACCTCACCGCACGCGGCGCCCGCCTCGAGGGTGTCCCCCACGGCCGGGAGGCTGACGTAGACGACGTCACCGAGCGCGTCCTGGGCATAGGCGGTGATGCCGATGCGGACGACGCCGTCGGACTCGACCGCCACCCACTCGTGCTCCGCCGTGTAGCGCAGGTCGGCGGGGTAGTCCAGGTCGCTCATGGTGCTCCTTGAAGGCGTTGGCACAGCAGGGGGTTCAAGCGGGATGAGGTCACGACGACGACGGGGTCGGCGTGGGCACCGGGCGAGCGTAACGAGGCTCACGCAGCGTCTGCAACGCGTCGATCCGCAGGTCCTGGGACTGGGTCACCCGGGGGGTCGCACCCAGGCCGCGGACGGTCTCGCTGATCCCGCCCGGGATGTCCATCGCGGCCGCCATCGTGGGGGCGTCGCCGATGGCGGTGAGGGTGTAGGGCTGGGTCAGGCGGGTGCCGTCGACCTCGATGCCGTTGCCGGCATCGGTGAACGACGTGCTCGCCACCACGCGGGCCGGGCCGATCTGCACCGCCTCGGCGCCCGCGTCCCGCAGCTCCTCGAGGGCGTCCAGCAGCACTGGCGCGGTGACCTTGTGGCCGGGGTCCGCGATCGTCATCGTGATGCCGGGGCCGCGCGCCGGCAGCGTGCCGGCCAGCACGCCCAGGGAGTCCAGGCGCTCGCGGGCAGCGGACAGCGCCGCCGCGCTGGAGCCGTTGACCAGCTGGTCCCGGGTCGCCTGCAGGGTCCGGGCCTCGGTGTCGAGCCGGGCCTGGCTCTGGGTGATGTTGTCGAGGATGCCGACCAGGTCGCTCTGGCGCAGCGACTCCAGCCCCTGCTCCTGGGTCTGGCGCACCTGCGTGGCGATCGCGAACCCGAGGAGGAGGGCCAGCAGCGCGGCGAAGGCGTTGGCGCGCGTGGCCCTGGGCCGGGCGACGGCGCCGAGCCGGCGCCAGGCGGTGTCCGCCGTCGGCGGGGGCTCGGTGACGACGGGGGCCTCGTGGCGTCCGGGCTGCTCGCTCATGCGCGGAACAGGTGTCGGCGGATGGAGGCGACGTTGGAGAAGATCCGCAGGCCGAGGACGACCACGACGCCGGTGGACAGCTGGGCCCCCACGCCGAGCTGGTCGCCCAGGAACACGATGAGGGCGGCTACGACGACGTTGGACAGGAAGGACACGACGAAGACCTTGTCGTTGAAGATGCCGTCCATCACGGCGCGAACCGCGCCGAACACCGCGTCCAGGGCCGCGATCACCGCGATGGGCAGATAGGGCTGCAGCCACAGCGGCACCGTGGGGTGCAGGAGCAGACCGGCGAGGATGCCGGCGAGCAGGCCGAGTGCGGGGATCACGGTGCGGTCTCCGTCGTGGTCGGGGATGAGGTGCTCGAGCCTGTGCCGCCCGAGGTCGCGCCGCCCGAGCCCGTGGCCGGGGCGGTGCCCGTCCCCTGCGGGCGGGCGAGGCGGGTGTTGAGCGAGGAGTCGCCCGGGACCCGCAGCCGGTCGCCGGGCTTGAGGTCGGCCCGGATGCCGTAGTTGTCGGTCAGCGACTGCAGGTAGCTGCCGCCGTCGGTGCCGGCGAACTCCGCCGGCAGGGAGCTGGAGTCGCCGAGGGCGGTGATGACGTAGGGCCGGGTCAGCGGCCGGTAGTCGACGAGGATCGCCTGCCCGGCGAAGCGGATCGCCGACCGGGAGGTCAGTCGCTGACCGTTGATGGAGATCGCCTCCGCCCCGGCCGCCCAGAGTCCGTTGACGACGATCTGCAGGTCGCGGGCGATGACCTTGCCCTGGTCGGCGGTGGCGTTGGTGCGCGGGTCGACCGCGCTGCCCTGGTCGTTCTTGTTGGTCGGGGCGTCGTCCATGGTCAGCGTCAGGCCCGGGCCGATGGCGGGTGCGGCACCGGTGACGAGCTCGGTCTCGCGCAGCTGGGTGAGCAGCTGGCCCTCGCTGGCCAGCTGCAGCGACTGCGCCTGGGCCGCGTCGATCTCGGCACGCAGCCGGGCCACCCGCGCGTTCTGGGCGTCGACGTTGTGGCGGCGCGACTGGATCTCGGTGATGAGCTGCTGCTTGGCCTTGCTGGCGGCCGTGGCCGGCACGCGCAGGGACAGCGCCCCGATGACGAGCAGTGCCCCGAGCAGGACCGCTCCGACCAGCAGCGTGGGGGTGCGCAGACCGGTCGAGGCCGGGAGGCCGGCCTGCACCCGGGCGTCGGCCGCGGCGGCGTAGCCGGGGTCCAGCGGGCGCTGCATGATCTCGTTGATCAGGGACATCGAGGCGTCGACCCGGCGGGGCGGCGCACCGGCCCCGGGCGCCCCGGACGTCCCGCCGCTCATGCCCGCGCCTGCCGCAGGGAGCGCAGCAGGTCACGCACCTGCACGGCATACATGATCCCGGCGACCCAGTAGAGGGCCACACCCCACCACGCGAAGGCCCAGCCGACCGGGCGCGCCACCGCCGCGAAGGCGCTGCTGCCCTCGCCGAGCAGCAGCAGCGGGAAGGCGTAGAGCAGGTTGAAGGTGGCGGCCTTGCCGACGAAGTGCACCGGCAGCCCGATGACGCCCTGGCGGCGGACGATGAGCAGCAGCACGGTGCCGAAGACCTCGCGGGAGACCAGCACGACCACGAGCCACCAGGGGATGATCTCGCGCCAGGCCAGGCCCAGCAGCGTGGACAGGATGTAGAGCCGGTCCGCCAGCGGGTCGAGCAGCTGGCCGACCCGGGAGATCAGCCCGAACCGGCGCGCGATCTTGCCGTCGAGGTAGTCGCTGATGCCGGAGAGCGCGAGCACGGTCAGCGCCCAGCCGTCGTGGCCGGTGAGGATCAGCCACAGGAACAGCGGCACGCCGACCAGCCGCAGCATCGACAGGATGTTGGGGAGGGTGAAGACGCGGTCGCTGACAACGACCACGGGGCGTTGCGAGTGCGCCAGGTCCACCGGTTCCTCCACGTCACGAGCCTATGCGAGTCCCCGGCGGCGGCGTCAGGCGGCTCGCCGCCGACGACGAAGGCCGCCACCGGGTGGACCGGCGACGGCCTTCGTCGTACTGCGTTCCGTCGGGACGACAGGATTTGAACCTGCGACCCCTTGACCCCCAGTCAAGTGCGCTACCAAGCTGCGCCACGTCCCGGAACCGCTCGGGTGAGCGAGACGAAACCTTAGCGCACCGGTGCCCGGTGCTCCGAATCGCCCACCCTGCAGGGGTATCGCGGGTGGTCACCGAGGTGCCCACCCTGCCCCGGGCGGCTACTTGCGGCGCTTCTCGCGCACCCGCACCGAGACCTCGATCGGGGTGCCCTCGAAGCCGAACTCCTCGCGCAGCCGGCGCTCGATGAAGCGGCGGTAGCCGGCCTCGATGAAGCCGCTGGCGAACAGGACGAACCGAGGCGGCCGGGTGCTGGCCTGGGTCGCGAAGAGCACGCGGGGCTGCTTGCCACCGCGCACCGGGTGCGGGTGGGCGGCCACGACCTCACCGAGGAAGGCGTTGAGGCGCCCGGTGGGCACACGCGTGTCCCAGGACTCCAGCGCGGTCTCCAGGGCGGGGACGAGCTTGTCCATGTGCCGGCCGGTGCGGGCCGAGACGTTGACCCGCGGCGCCCACGGGATCTGCACGAGCTCCTTCTCGATCTCGCGCTCGAGGTAGTAGCGGCGCTCCTCGTCGAGCAGGTCCCACTTGTTGTAGGCGACGACCAGCGCCCGGCCGGCGTCGATCACCTGCTGCACGACGCGGATGTCCTGCTCGGCGATGGGCTGCTCGGCGTCGATGAGCACGATCGCCACCTCAGCCTTCTCCAGCGCCGTCTGCGTGCGCAGCGAGGCGTAGAAGTCGGCGCCGCGGGTCTGGTGCACGCGGCGGCGGATGCCGGCGGTGTCGACGAAGCGCCACGTCCGGCCGCCGAGCTCGATCATCTCGTCGACCGGGTCCCGGGTCGTGCCGGCGACGTTGTCGACGACGACCCGCTCCTCGCCCGCGAGCTTGTTGAGCATGGAGGACTTGCCCACGTTGGGGCGGCCGATCAGGGCCACGCGTCGGGGGCCGCCACGCTGGTAGGCCCCACCGGCGGCGGAGACCTCGGGCAGCACGTCCAGGACGGCGTCGAGCACGTCACCGCTCCCGCGGCCGTGCAGCGCCGACACCGGCCACGGCTGGCCCAGGCCGAAGGACCACAGCATCGCGGCGTCGGCCTCGGCGCGGATGTCGTCGACCTTGTTGGCCACGAGCACCACCGGCTTGCCCGAGCGGCGCAGCAGCTTGACCACGGCCTCGTCGGTGTCGGTGGCGCCGACGGTGGCGTCGACGACGAACATCACGACGTCGGCGAGCTCGACGGCGACCTCGGCCTGCTCGGCCACCCGCAGGTGGATGCCGGTCGCGTCCACCTCCCAGCCGCCGGTGTCGACCAGGGTGAACCGGCGCCCGGACCACTCGGCGTCGTAGGCGACGCGGTCACGGGTCACGCCGGGCACGTCCTCCACGACGGCCTCGCGGCGGCCGAGGATGCGGTTGACGAGGGTGGACTTGCCGACGTTGGGCCGGCCGACCACGGCCACGACGGGCAGCGGCCCGCCGTCGGAGTCGGCCCCGGACTCGGCACCGTCACGCTCGAGGAGCGTGCGGTCCTCCTCGCTCAGCTCGAACTCGTCCAGCCCTGCGCGCAGGGCACGCTCGACCGAGGCGTCATCGCTCTCGATGGCGTCGATGGTCTCGGGGTGCTCGCTCACGGCAGGGTCCTCTTCATGGTGGTTCTCGGGGGTGGGGATCATCCATTGTCCCGCATCGGCAGGGGTGCCTCGTCCGGCAGGCCGATCCCCGTGGTCACGCTGACCTGCGCGACGTGGTCGGCAAGCTGCCCACGCAGCTGCTCGGTGGCCACGCGCAGGCGCTCGCGGCCGGGCACACCGGTCGGGGGCTGCAGCCGGAACGGCTCGCCGAACACCACGACGACCGGGGACCGCAGCGGCGGCAGGGTGCCGGTGCCACGGCCGGCGCGGCGGGTGCCCAGGCACGCCACGGGCACCACGCGGGCCCCGGACTGCAGGGCCAGCCAGGTCGCACCCTGCTGCACGGAGGCGACGTCGCCGCGGCCACGCGTTCCTTCGGGGAACACGCCCACCGCTCCCCCGCGGCGCAGCACGGCCAGCGCGCTGCCCAGGGCCTCGCGGTCGCCGGTGGTGCGGTCCACCGGGATCTGGGCCACGGCCCGCAGCGCCCGGCCGAGGACCCCGGTGAACAGCTCCCGCTTGACCATGAAGTGCGCGGGGCGGGGTCCGGCGGAGAAGACGAGGGGGCCGTCGAGGAAGCCCAGGTGGTTGGACACGAGCACGACCGGCTCGTCCCGGGGCACCCGCTCGGTGCCGACCACTCGCACGCGCCACAGGCTGCGCAGGAGCACCCGCCCGAAGCGCCAGCCGGCGGCGGCACCCCGGGCCGATGGGGCGTCAGGCACGGGTGCCGACGGTGGCCGCGACGACCTCCAGCACCGCCTCGACCGACTGCTCGAAGTCCAGGTCGGAGGTGTCCACCGTGGTGACGCCCTCGGCGGCCTCCATGAACGAGGAGACGGTGGAGTCCTTGCGGTCCCGGTGCACCACCTGCGCGTGGGTGGCGGCCACGGCCTCGGCCTCGGCGTGGCCGTGCAGCTCCTTGGCCCGCCGGCGCAGGCGCGCCTCCTCGCTGGCGTAGAGCAGCACCCGCACGTCGGCGTCGGGCGCGACGACCGTGGTGATGTCGCGCCCCTCGGCCACGACGCCCCCGACCCGGTCGCGGCACTCGGCGATGATCTCGCGCTGGCGGCGACGCAGCTCGGCACGCACCTCGAGGTTCGTGGCCACGGCCGAGACCTGCTCGGAGATGCGCGACTCGCGGATCGCGGCGCCGACGTCGGTGCCGTCCACGGCCACGCCGGGGGCCTGCGGCTCGGTGACCATGGCCAGCGGCAGCTCGCGCGCGGCCTGCGCCACAGCGGCCTCGTCGTGCAGGTCCAGACCCCGCTCCAGGCACCACCAGGTGAGGGCCCGGAACATGGCGCCGGTGTCGAGGAAGGCCAGCCCGAGGCGGGTGGCCACGGCGCGGGACACGCTGGACTTCCCGGAGCCGGAGGGTCCGTCGATCGCGATGACGAGGGGGGCGGAGGGCGTGCTCATTGCCCGGAGCCTATCGGTCGTACCGTGACAGGCATGGCCCTGGCTGTGTGCCTGCTGCTCGACCCGCCCGGAGACCGGGCGGTGCGCCGGCTGTGGCAGCGCATCGAGGACCAGGGCGTGCCGAGCATGGCCTCGCACACCCACCGTCACCACCTGCCGCACCTGTCGTATGCCGTGCTGCGGCGCGGTGAGCCCGAGCAGGTGTGCGGGGTGCTCGCCGGGCTGCCCGCGGGCGCCCCGGTGCGCCTGCGCTTCGACGCCCTGGGCACGTTCCGGCGGGGACGGGTGTGGCTGCTGCCCGCCCTGACCAGCGAGGTGCTGCGCCGGCAGGAGCAGGTGGCCACGGCGCTCGCCGAGTTCGACCTGCACCGCGCGTACCTGCCCGGGTCGTGGGTGCCGCACTGCACCCTGGCGCCGCGGGTCCGCCTCGACCAGGTCCCGGCGGTGGCCGCGGTGGTCTTCGAGGTGCTGCCCCTGGCCACCCGGGCCTCGCGCGCGGCCCTGGTCGACAGCGGCACCGGCCAGGTGTGGCCACTCCCCCACGTCCTGTGACTCAGCCGCACGGGCTCCACTCGTCGGGCTGGACGCTGGTGCCGCTTCCGCGGCGCGGAAGGGGCACCAGCGTCCAGGTCGACGGTCCGGGTGCGGCTGGGGTCAGTCGTGCACGCGCCAGCCGAGGGCGGCCAGCGCCGTGGTCAGCGGCTCCTGCGCCGCCGGCAGCACCGACAGCTCGGCCAGGCCGACCGGCTGGCCGAGGCCGTGCTCGAGGTGCAGGTCCTCCAGGTTGATCCCCGCCTCGCCGACGTCGTGGAGCAGCCGGGCCAGCGCGCCCGGCTCGTCGGGCACGACCACCACGACCGTGGCGTAGGTCGTGGGCGCGGCACCGTGCTTGCCGGGGATCCGGGCGTGGCCGGTGTTGCCCTCGGCGACGGCGCGGGCCAGCACCGCGCGAGCCCCGACTCCGCGCTCGGGGGCGCGTGCGCCCGCGGTGTCGGCCCCCGTCCCGCCGGCCTCGTCCCCGGCGCCCAGCGCCTCCAGGGCACCGAGCACGCCGTCGAGGTC
>DASSPC010000452.1:0-5699 GCA_035699865.1 Oryzihumus sp.
GGCCGGCGACGCGCCGCTGCTGCCCGGCGTGCGGGCCGCCCTGGGGCACGCGGGGGTCGACGTCGTCGACCCCGACGCCGGGTCGACCGCCGCGCTGGGCGCGGTCGTCCTCGATGCCAGCGCGGCCCGCGCGGTCGGCGACCTCGAGGCGGTCCGCGCCGCGCTCGTGCCCGCCCTGAAGCGGCTCGGGTCGTGCGGCCGGGTGCTGCTGCTGGGGACCCCGCCTGGGCAGCTCACCGCGCCGGCCGAGGCCGCCACCCAGCGAGCGCTCGAGGGCATCGTCCGCAGCGTCGCCAAGGAGCTGCGCGACGGCGCCACCGCCAACCTCCTGCTCGTCGCCGAGGGCGGCGAGACGGCACTGGCCGCACCCGTGCGCTTCTTCCTCTCCGCCCGCTCGGCCTACGTCGACGGGCAGGTGCTGCAGGTTGGTCCCGGCGCCCCGGAGGGCGCGGGCGACCTCGACCACCCCCTGGACGGCAAGGTGGCCGTGGTGACCGGGGCCGGCCGGGGCATCGGCGCCGCCATCGCCGAGGTCCTGGCCCGGGACGGCGCCACCGTGGTCTGCGTCGACGTCCCGGCGGCGGGCGACGTCCTGGCCGCCGTCGCCAACCGGGTCGGGGGCACCGCGCTGCAGCTGGACATCACCACCCCGGACGCCGGTGAGCGGATCGCCGCCCACGTCGCCCAGCGGCACGGGCGCCTCGACGTCCTCGTGCACAACGCCGGCATCACCCGCGACAAGCTGCTGGTCAACACCGATGCCGAGCGGTGGTCCAGCGTGCTGGCGGTCAACCTCGAGGCCCAGCTGCGGATCAACGACGTGCTGCTCGACGCCACACGGGAGGGGGCCCTGGCTGACGGCGGCCGGGTCATCAGCGTGTCCTCGACCAGCGGGATCGCCGGCAACCGGGGTCAGGCCAACTACGCCGCGAGCAAGGCCGGCGTGATCGGGCTGGTCCAGGCGCTCTCGGCCCAGGTCGCCGGGCGGGGCATCACCGTCAACGCCGTCGCGCCGGGCTTCATCGAGACCGAGATGACCGCCCGGATGCCGATCGGCACCCGCGAGGTGGGGCGGCGGATCAACAGCCTGGGCCAGGGCGGTAGGCCGGTCGACGTCGCGGAGGCGATCGCGTTCCTCGCGCAGCCGGACAACACCGGGGTCACCGGCCAGGTGCTGCGCGTGTGCGGCCAGAGCATGATCGGGGCCTGAGCCGTGGCCGAGGACACCAGGACCCTGTCCCTGAGCCGGTCCCCCAGCCTGGCCGGGCTCTTCGCCCGGGCGGCACTGACCGCGCGGGGGCGCAGTGGCCCACTGCCCGACCTGGAGGTGCTGCGCGCCGCGGCGAGGGTCAACCGGACCCACCTTGCGGCATACGACCGGGTCTGCGGGTTCACCCTGCACGACACGCTGCCCGCCACGTACCTGCACGTGCTGGTCTTCCCGCTGCAGCTCACCCTGATGGCCGAGCCCGGCTTCCCGCTGGCGCTGCCCGGCCTGGTGCACGTGCGCCAGCGCATCGCCCAGCACCGGCCCGTGGACGCCGAGGAGGCGCTGGACCTGCGCGCGACGGCGACCGACCTGCGCCCCCACCCCAGGGGCGCGCAGGTCGACCTCGTCGGCGAGGTCCGGTCGGGCGACGAGCTGGTCTGGGAAGGGCGCAGCACGTACCTCTCCCGTGGCGCCACGGCGCCACCCGGTGACGGCGTCCCCGAGGCGCCCCTGGACGTCGACGTGGACCGCCTCAGGCACCCCACTGCCATGTGGCGGGTCCCGGCGGATCAGGGCCGGCGCTACGCGGCGGTCAGCGGGGACGTCAACCCGATCCACCTCAACCCGTTGGCGGCCAAGGCGTTCGGCTTCCCGCGGGCCATCGCCCACGGCATGTGGACGATGGCGCACGCCCTGGCCTCCGTCGAGGCGCGACTGCCGGAGCGGTATGCCGCGGACGTCGTCTTCCGGGCACCGGTGCTGCTGCCCTCGACGGTTGACCTGCTGGCCTGCCCGGCCAGGCCCGGCGGCTGGGACCTGGTGGTGCGCTCGGGCGACCTGGAGCACCTGCGCGGGACCGTCCGCCCGGGGTGAGCCCGGACGCCAAGCTCCACTCGTTGAACGCCGGGAGGGTTTCACCGCGCTCACGTCATCAGGCGCAGCTCGGCGATCTGTGAGATGGCCACGCTGAGCATGCCGGCAGCCATGAGCCACGCGAACAGGTTGTGCGTGGCCAAGCCCAGGACCACGCTCACCACGCAGACAACGACGGCAGCGACGAACAAGACGAGCCGGGCGGATCTGCCCACGCGACCAGCGTGGCACAGCGCTCTCTTCGGCGGGACCCGCGGGTCGTGCCGCTCCCTGATTCCGTGTGCGATGCAGTTGCCGCTCATCTGGCGACGTTCCCGGCCAAGAGGCCACCCCTCCCTGGCGCAAAGTCTCGGGCGAATTGCCGTGACTCGTCGCTGAGACTGCTGCGCACGCCCCTCGGGGCATAGCATCGCGGCGTGGCCGCCACAGAGCTGCCCGCCGCCGACCCGCATGAGCCGCTGCAGGATTCGACGCGGGAGTCGACGCGATCCCTCGCCGTGCGCACGCTCGACCGACTCGGCGAACTCGCTGCACGACCCGGGGATTCCCATGACGAGCGCCTCCGCCAAGGGACGCTGATCTTCGCCTCCGTCCTCATCGCGGTGATCTCCGCCATCTGGGTGGTGACCTACTTCGCTTTCGGCTACCCCACGTCGGCGGCGATCCCCGCGCTCTACCAGGTGCTGACGGTGGTGGGTCTGGTGGTGCTCTCCCGGACCCGGCGGTTCGACGTGTTCCGCACCACGCAGCTGGTGGCCTTCCTCGTCCTCCCCGGCCTGCTACAAGCCTCCCTGGGCGGCTTTGTCGCCTCAAGCGGAATGATCCTGTGGGCGATCTTCACCCCACTGGCGGCGCTCGCCCTGCTGGGGGTCCGGCGCTCCGTCGGATGGCTGATCGCGTTCTGCCTCGAGGTCGTGGTGCTCGCCGCGCTCGACCCGCGCCTGTCGCAGAACCCGGCGGCGCTCCCCACGGCATTCGTGATCACCTTCTTCGTGCTCAACGTCATCGGCACGTCGTTGAGCTCCTACGTGATGCTCGGCTACTTCGTCGAGCAGCGCGAGAGGGCGCACCACGCGCTCGTGGCGGAGCGGGCACGGTCCGAACGCCTCCTGCTCAACGTTCTGCCAGAGCAGATTGCCGAGCGCCTCAAGGCAGGGTCCACCGGCATCGCGGACCACTATGACGACGTGAGCGTGTGCTTCGCCGACCTGGTCGGATTCACCGCGCACTCATCGGTCATGGCAGCCGATGAGCTCGTGGCACTCCTGGACCAGATCTTCTCCGCGTTCGACCAGGTCGCCGAGGCCGAGGGCGTGGAGAAGATCAAGACCATCGGCGACGCGTACATGGTCGCGGGCGGGTTGCCCGACCTCCGGCCAGACCACCTCGAGGCCGTCGCCCGCACGGCGTTTGCGATGCGCGAAGCGGTCGCGGCAATCGCTCGGCGGACTGGTCAGGACTGGCTTGCGCTCCGGATCGGTATCGACAGCGGTCCGGCTGTCGCCGGCGTGATCGGCCGACGTAAGTTCATCTACGACCTCTGGGGCGACACCGTGAACACGGCGAGTCGGATGGAGTCCCATGGGCTCCCCGGAGAGATCCAGGTCACCGAGCGGGTCGCCACGGCCCTTGGGTCGGCCTTCGCGGTGCGGCCGCGGGGAGTGATCGACGTGAAGGGGAAGGGGCCGATGGCCACCTACCTGCTCGACCGCGCCGAGCCGCTGGATACCTGAGCCGCTGGATACCTGAGCCGGCGCTCTTCGACCAGATGCACGACTCCCACGTCCACCGCTCGATCCGCAGCACCCTGACTCCCCGCCGGGTCGGCGACTCCAGCCGCTTCGGTCTTGCCACGCTGGCCCGTGTACCCCAGCCACCAATGAGGGACACCGAGCAACCTGACCTGCCGCGGGAGCGTCACCGCGCACGGGCACCGACCGGCCCCGCAGTGCGGGGGACGGGCCGGTCGGTGCCCTCACCGTGCGTCCACCGGCTCCGCAGGGGGAGGATGGGCCGGTCGGCGCATCTCCACTGTGTGCCGGGTGCCGAAGGTCGCGCCCGTTGCGGCGGCAGCAGGACGCCTAGTGCATGGGGATCAGTCGCGCCGACTGGTCACACCGTCCGCCGCCTCGCACGCCGCGTCGACAGAGGAGAAGATCTCAAAGACGTCGGTCAGGCCGGTGATCGTCAAGACTTTCAGGATGCGCTCACCCGGGCCGGCCAGGGACAGCGAGCCGTTCCGGGATCGAGCCGCTGCCAACCCGCCGATCAGCGCGCTGAGGCCACTGGAGTCCATGAAGCTCACGTCCTCGAGGTCCACGACCAGGTGCGTGTGCCCGGCGTTGATCTCCGCGTCCAGCCGCTCGCGAAGCCTCGGGGCGCTGAAGGCGTCGATCTCGCCCCCCACACGGACAACGGTGCTGGTTCTTCGGGACCTGCTGGAGATCGTCAGGTCGTCCACGTGCGCTCCTCGCTCGGGTCGGCGGCGTCCACCACTGTGGGCCTACCCGGCGGCCGCCGCCTGCTGCGGGGGCGGCAGGTCGCCTAGTGCGAAGGGATCACCGAGGGCCTGGCTGGGGTCACGCTGCTCCGGACCTGGCAGGGGTCACAGCCGGCCGGGGCCGGGCAGCCACAGGTGCACGCACGTGCCCCCCAGCGGGCTCTCGCCCACGTCACACCGGCCGCCTGCCAGGGTTGCCCGGTCCTGCATGCCGGCGATCCCGCGGTGCCCAGGTGTGGACCCGTTCACCGCCGCTCCGGGCCCGACTCCGTCGTCGTGCACGGTGACCTCGAGCCCCCCGCCGGCACCGGTGACGTTCACCGCGACGTTCGCGGCCCTGGAGTGCTTGAGGACGTTGACCAGGGCCTCCTTGGCGATCCGGTAGGCCACGGCCCGCGTCGCCTCGGGCATCGCCGGTTCCTGACCGCCCTCGACGGTGCAGCGCACGGCGGCCCCCTCGAACACCTCCTCTGTCGCCCTGGCCAGTGCCGGCGCCAGCCCCCCACCCAGGTCCGGGGGCTCCAGGTCGAACAGCAGGGCCCGCAGCCGTTCGGTGGCCCCGGTCACGCTGGCTTGCATGCCCTCCAGCTCCTCGAGAAGCTCCGGTGCCCGCTCCCGGATGCCGCGCCGCAGCAGCCCCAGGCGCAGGTCCACCGCGGCGCAGGCCTGCACCGTGTCGTCGTGGACGTCAGCGGCGATGCGGACCCGCTCGGCGTCCTGGGCATGGACCAGCCGGGTCAGCAGGGCCTCGCGCTGCTCGGCCAGCTCCCGCAGGGCCGTCTCGGCCGCTCGGCGCTCGGTGATGTCCCGTTGCACGGTGGCCAGCGCAAATGGCTCCCCCGTGCGGGCGTCCCTCATGAGGAAGCTGGCGATGACCACGGGAATGGGAGGGCCCCCGGTGAGGCTGCGCAGGGTGGACTCACCTTCCCAATGGCCCTCGCGCACGACAGCCGGCTGCTCGACCTCGACGGAGGCGGCCAGGCCCTCGGGCGTGAGGTAGTCCGCGATCGTGGTGGTCGTGACATCGACGTCCGCGCCCATGCCGATCAGCGCGCGTCCGCCAGGGTTCACGTACTGCACGACACCGTCGAGACCCGCGATGGCAATGAAGTCCGG
>DASSPC010000453.1:0-12599 GCA_035699865.1 Oryzihumus sp.
GCCGAGCTCACGCCGCCCACGGAGGCCGTGGCGCCCGAGGGCGGAGCGGTCGCTGCCGCCCCGGTCGCGCCGACAGCCGCCGCACCGGCTCCGGGGCCGGCGCCGGCCCCCGCTGCTGCGGTGGCTCCCTCGCCCCCGTCGCACCGACCGCCGGCCGAGCTCGACCTCGGCACGACGGTGCTCCCGGTCCTGCTGCGCCGCTACGCGCCATACCTTGCCGGGGCCCTCGTCCTGGCCGGAGCGGCGGTCCTGCTGCGTCGTGTCCTGCGCCGCCGCTGAGGTGCTGACCGCACTCAGCCGGTGACGAAGGTCGCCATCATCCCCATGTCCTCGTGCTCGGCGTTGTGGCAGTGCACGACGAAGCGGCCGGCGTAGTCGGTGAACCGCACCGCGATGGCGACCTCCTCGCCGGCGCGCAGGCTCACCGTGTCCTTCCAGCCGTGGTCGCCCGGGCCGGGGCCCGCCCGCCCCCGGCTGAGCACCTCGAACTGCTCCAGGTGCAGGTGCACCGGGTGGCTCACGTCGCTGGTCAGGTGCCACACCTCCAGCTGGCCGAGGACGGGGCGGGCCAGGGGCCGGTCCGGCGCGAATGCCTCGCCGTTGATGGTCCAGGTGCCGGCGGTCCCGCCCCAGCGCTGGAAGGCCAGGCTCCGGTGGACCGCCGCCGAGCGCGGGTCGTGCGCCGGCCCGGAGCCCAGCGCGGCCGGCACCCGGGACGGGTCGGCCACCCGCCCGCCCACGACGAACAGCATCACCTGGCCCGTCCGACCCTGCCCGGCCCGGTTGACCAGCTGCACCCGCGTCCCCGGCCGGTAGCGGGCGAAGTCCACGACCACGTCGCAGCGTTCGCCGGGCGCCAGTCGGATCGTGTCCCGCGGGAGGGGCCGGGGGAGCAGGCCGCCGTCCGAGCCGACCTGGACCAGGCCCTGGCCGCCCGGCGGCGGCGGGTCCAGCGCGAGCGACCAGGTGCGGGCGTTGGAGGCGTTGAGCAGGCGCAGCCGGTGCCGCGCCCCGGCCACCTCGTGGCGTGGCCACGGCACGCCGTTGACGAGCACCACGTCGCCGAGCACCCCGTCCATGAACGGGGTGGCCATGGCGTGCCCCGGCTCGGTCATCGGCCCGGTGACCGGGTAGGTGAGCGTGCCGTCGGCGCCGAACGCCCGGTCACACAGCAGGACCGGGAGGTCCCGCTCGCCCGTGGGCAGGCCCAGGGCCTCCTCGGCCGGGTCGAGCACGAGGTGGAAGCCCATGAGGCCACGCCACAGCGCGCGACCGGTCGCCCCCATCCAGTGGTCGTGGTACCACAACGTCGCCGCGCGGGGCTGGGGTGGCACCACGTAGTCCCGGGTCCCCGAGACCACCCGCGCCGCGGGGTCGGCGAGCACACCGAGGGCCCCGGCGGGCAGACCCGCGTCGTTGCCGGCCCCGGCCCGCGCGCCGGTGGGTCCGAGCCGGACCGCACGGGGGCCGGCGGCCCTGACCCCGGCACCGTAGGTCGCCGGGCCGGACCCGACGGGCAGGAGGGCGTCGGTCGGGAAGCCGTCGTCCCCGGCCGGCACGTGGCCGCCGTGCAGGTGCACGACCACCGGCACCGGCAGCTCGTTGGTGTGCCGCACGACCGTGCGCCGCCCGACGGTGGACACGATCGTGGGACCGGGGAAGCTGCCGGCATACGTCCACAGCGGCGTCGACAGGCCGGGGAGCACCACCAGGGTGCGCTCCAGCTCGTGCAGCTCGTAGACGTCGGTCCCTCCGGTGGTGCTCACCGGCACGGCCACCGGCGGCACCACGAACGGCAGCGTGTATGCCGCGGGCAGCGGCGCGCGGCTGGCCACCAGGCCACCCGGGACGGTGCCCTGCCCCCGGGCGCGCGCGCCCAGCGCCAGCCCGAGGGTGGTCACGGCTGCGGTGCCGGTGCCCACGGCGAAGGCGCGCCGGGTGAACGTGGCGCCCATGTCTCGAGGCTAGGTCCGGTCGAGCGCCCCTGTCCCCTGAACGGGCACGGCGCCGGCCACGTGCTCGGGGCGGAACCCGCGCCCCACCAGGCGGGCCGCCAGCCGCTGCACGAGCGGCTGGACCGCCCGTCCGAGCAAACGCACCGGCCACGGGAAGCTCTGGGGCACGCCGGCCGCGGGGCCGCCGGGACGCACGACCTGGCGGTGCAGCAGCACCTGCAGGGACTGCATCGCCGCGGTCGGGCGCTCCCGCCGGCGCTGGACCGCGGCCAGCAGGGCCTCGGGGACCGGCCCCTGCCGCAGCGCGGCGGTCAGCAGGTTGGCGGCCGCGACCGCGTCCTGCACCGCGAGGTTGATGCCGACCCCGAACGCGGGGGACATCGCGTGCGCCGCGTCACCGACGAGCAGCAGGCCGGGCCGGTGCCACCGGGTGGCCCGGTTGACCTGCACGGTGAGCAGCTTGACCTGGTCCCAGTCGCGCAGCTCGCCGACCACCTGACCCAGGAACGGCGCGGCGCCGACCACCCGCTCACGCAGCCGGGGCATGCCCTCGGCCCGGATCCGGGCGAAGGCGCCCTTGGGGATGAGCATCCCCGACTGGTAGTAGCTGCCCCGGTCGATGGTGAGCACCATCTCCCCGGCGTCGAGGTAGGCCAGCGTCGGCGGCGGCTCCACCGCGGGCTTGGGCAGCCGGAACCACAGCACGTCGATCGGCACCCCGGACTCGCGGACCGGCATACCGGCCTGGTGGCGCAGCGTCGAGCTGCGTCCGTCGGCCGCGACGGTGAGGTCGGCGCGGACCTCCAGCTCGCCCTCGGCGGTGCGGGCACGCACCCCGGTGACCGCACCCCGGTCCCACAGCAGCTCCGCGGCCTCGGCGCCCATGACCAGGTGGAACCCCGGGTGGGTGGCGGCGTGGCGGGCGATGAAGTCGAGCAGGTCCCACTGGGGCATCAGGCCCAGGAACGCGCACGGCCCGCCGAGCGTGGCGAAGTCCACCGGCGTGACGCGGTGGCCATTGACCACCACGTCGAGCGTGCGGATCTCCTTCTGCAGCAGCGGGCGCAGCTGCTCGAACAGGCCCAGCTCGCGGAAGACCTCCAGCGTGGAGGGGTGGATGGTGTCGCCGCGGAAGTCGCGCAGGAAGTCGGTGTGCTTCTCCAGGACGACGACGTCCAGGCCGGCCCGGGCCAGCAGGTAGCCCAGGACCATGCCGGCCGGTCCACCACCGGCGATGCAGCACCGCGTTCGCAGCGCCCGCGTGCCGTCACCTGCTCCACGGTCCGCCATGCCGACACCGTCCCTTCACCGGTCCTTGCGGTAACTAGGCTGCACCCATGCCTACGCCGCCGCGCGCCAAGCAGGTCGAGACCGTCCGGGACCACCACGGCGACCGGGTCGTCGACCCCTACGAGTGGCTCCGGGACAAGTCCGACCCGGAGGTCATCTCCCACCTCGAGGCCGAGAACGCCTACGCCGAGGCGATGACCGCCCACCTCGAGCCGCTGCGGGAGGCGATCTTCGAGGAGATCCGCAGCCGCACCCAGGAGACGGACCTGTCGGTGCCGGTGGCCTACCGGGGGTGGTGGTACTACGCGCGCACGTTCGAGGGCAAGCAGTACGCCACGCAGTGCCGGGCGCCGGTCACCGACCCCGCCCAGCGGCCGTCGCTGGACGACGGCGCCGCCCCCGCGGGGGAGCAGGTGCTGCTCGACGGCAACGCCGAGGCCGAGGGGCACGAGTTCTTCTCCCTCGGGGCGCTCGAGGTCAGTGACGACGGCGCCCGGGTCGCCTACGCCGTCGACGTCGAGGGTGACGAGCGGTTCGCCTTGCGGGTCAAGGACATCGACACCGGCGAGGTCGTCGACGACGCGGTCGAGGACATCGGCTACGGCCTGGTGTGGTCCCTCGACGGGCGTCACCTGTTCTACACACGGGTCGACGACGCCTGGCGACCCCACCAGGTGTGGCGGCACGAGGTCGGCACCCCGGTCGGCGCCGACGTCATGGTCTTCGAGGAGCCGGACGAGCGGTTCTGGCTCGGGATCGGCTCCTCCCGCGACGAGCGCTGGATGGTCATCCAGGTCGCCTCGAAGCTGACCTCGGAGTGCTGGCTGCTCGACGCCTCCACCCCGCTCGCTGAGCCGCGCGTGGTGGCGCCGCGTCGCGAGGGCGTGGAGTACGACGTGGAACCGGCCGGGGACCGGCTGCTGGTCGTGCACAACGCCGGCGACCCCGACTTCGAGGTGGCGCAGGCGCCGCTGGAGGCGACCAGCCACGAGCAGTGGACCCCGTGGATCCCGCCGGTGCCGGGGGAGCGGGTGCTCGGTGTCGAGGCGTTCGCCGGCCACGCGGTGGTCTCCCTGCGCCGGGACGGCCTGAGCGCGCTGCGCGTCCTGCGCCGCGACGAGGGCGCCCCGCAGGGCTTCGGCCCAGCGCACGAGGTGCGCTTCGACGAGCCGGTCTACTCGGTGTCCACCGGCAACAACCCCGCGTGGGAGGCCACCGAGCTGCAGGTCACCTTCGAGTCGATGGTGACGCCGCGGACCGTCTACGACGTCGACGTCGCGACCGGTGCGCTGACCCTGCTCAAGCGGCAGGCCGTGCTCGGGGGCTACGACCCGGCGGAGTACGAGCAGCACCGGGAGTGGGCCACCGCCCCGGACGGCACCCAGGTGCCCATCTCGCTGGTGCACCGGCGCGGGGTGCGCCCCGACGGCACCAACCCCGGGCTGCTCTACGGCTACGGCGCCTACGAGATGTCGATGGACCCGTACTTCTCCGTGGCCCGGCTCTCGCTGCTGGACCGCGGCTTCGTCTACGCCATCGCCCACGTGCGCGGCGGTGGCGAGATGGGGCGCCGCTGGTACGACGAGGGCAAGCTCGCGGCCAAGCCCAACACCTTCAGCGACTTCGTGGCCTGCGCCGACCACCTGGTCGAGGCCGGCTGGGTGCACCCCGACCGGCTGGTCGCCGAGGGCGGCAGCGCCGGCGGGCTGCTCATCGGCGCGGCGGTCAACCTCGCGCCGTCGCGGTTCGCGGCCGTCCACGCCGCGGTGCCGTTCGTCGACGCCCTGACGACCATCCTCGACCCCTCGCTGCCGCTGACCGTGCCGGAGTGGGAGGAGTGGGGCAACCCGCTGGCCGACCCCGAGGTCTACGCCGCGATGAAGGCCTACACGCCGTACGAGAACATCGCCCCGGCCCGCTACCCCGCGATCCTGGCCACGACCAGCCTCAACGACACCCGGGTCTACTTCGTCGAGCCGGCCAAGTGGGTGGCCCGCCTGCGTGACACGGTGACCAACGACCCCGACGAGCGCCCGGTCCTGCTGCGCACGGAGATGGTCGCCGGGCACGGCGGCAAGAGCGGGCGGTATGACGCGTGGCGGCAGTACGCCTGGGAGCTCGCCTTCCTCATCGACCGGGCGGGAGCATGGGAAGGCTCACGGACGTTGACCTGAGCACGGGCCGGGCCGCGGCCCGGGTCCGGACTCCACGTCGGCATTCTGCTGACGCGGCACCGTCCCGGCTGTCAAGATCCTGTGTGTGAAGGGCGGAAGGCGATGACGTTGCCGCCGAGCTGGCGCAGCGACACGGCGCTGCTCGACGCGCTCGGCGCTGCCGTCATTGGCACCGACCTCACCGGGACGATCTTCTACTGCAACGCCGTCGCCGAGGTGCTGTACGGCTACACCCAGGAGCAGCTGCGGGGCAGCAGCGTCATGGACCTGCTGGTGCCCACCGGCGGCATGGCCGCGGCCCAGGAGATCATGCGCCAGGTCACCGCCGGGCAGCGCTGGACCGGCGAGTTCCTGGTCCGCACCGCCAGCGGCGCCGAGAAGCTCGTGCAGATCACCGACTCACCCCTGTATGACGCGGGCGCGGTGGTCGGTGTGCTCGGCGTCGCCGAGGACGTGACCGACCTCGAGGCTGCCCGGGCGGGGATCCTCGAGCTGACCACCCGGCTGAACCGGCTGGCCAAGGTCACCGCGGAGCTGGCGGCGGCCCATGACCTCGACGCCGTCACCGAGACGGTGGTCTCGCACGCCGCGGACGCCGTCGGGGCCAACCTCGCCTCGCTGAGCCTGCTCGAGGACGAGCACAACATCCGGCTCGTCGGGTTCCGTGGTGACGACCGGAGCCTGTCCACGGCCTACGAGCGCTACTCGGTGTCCAACCAGACCCCCTCGGCCGAGGCGATCCGCACCGGCAAGCCGGTCGTCGTCGAGGGCGCCGCCGCGATCAAGGAGCGTTTCCCGGAGACCTACGAGCGGGTGCCCGAGGAGCGCACGTTCATCGCCCTGCCGCTGGTCGTGGGGGAGCGACCACTGGGCGCGATGGGGCTGTCCTTCCCGGGCCCGCGCCATGTCGACGACCAGGAGCTGGAGTTCCTCAACACCCTGGCCGACGCCACCGCCCAGGCGATCGACCGCCTCCAGGCGCTGGCCGACGCCGCGGACCGCTCGGCCAAGCTCTCCTTCCTCGCCGGTGCGGCAGCCGAGCTGGCGAGCAGCCTGGACTACCGCTCCACCCTGGCCAACGTGGCCCGGCTCGCCGTGCCCACCCTCGCCGACTGGTGCGCCGTGCAGGTCGTCGAGGACGGCGACCTGATCACGCTCGCGGTCGCCCACGTGGACCCGGCCAAGGTGGCCATGGCCCAGGAGCTGTCGGAGCGCTACCCGCCGGACCCCACCGCGCAGGCCGGCGCCCACCACGTGGCCCGGACGGGTGTCAGCGAGCTCTACCCCGAGGTCACCGACGAGATGCTGGTCGCGGGCGCCCGCGACGAGGAGCACCTGCGCCTGTCCCGGGAGCTGAAGCTGCGCAGCGGCCTGGTCGTGCCGCTCATCGCCCGCCAGCGGGTGCTCGGCGTCCTCACCCTGGTCAGCGCCGAGTCCGGTCACCGCTACGACCAGTCCGACCTGGCCTTCGCCGAGAACCTCGCCCACCGGGCCGCGGTCGCCATCGACAACGCCCTGCTCTACAGCGAGACGCGCGAGGCCTCGCTGCGCCTCCAGCGTGCGGTGTCCCCGGAGCGGCTGGAGGAGCTGCCGGGCTGGGAGCTGGCCGGCGTCTACCGCCCGGCGGGCAGCACCGAGGTCGGCGGGGACTTCTACGACGCGGTCCCGCTGGAGGACGGCCGGCTGGCGGTGTTCATGGGCGACGTCATGGGCCGGGGCCTGCTCGCCGCGGCGTCCATGGCCGTGGTGCGCTCGGCGCTGCGGGCCTACATCGTCATCGACCCCAGCCCGGACGCGGTGATGACCAAGCTCGACGCCATGTTCCGGCGCTACGACATCGCCCAGCTGGTCACCCTGGTCTACCTCGTCGTCGACGCCGAGCGCGACGAGATGGCCCTGGTCAACGCCGGGCACCCGCCACCCCTGGTGGTCGGCCCGGACGGCTTCGTCGAGCGGCTCCCGTTGGCGGACTCACCACCGCTGGGCCTGGAGGGCTTCGACCGGCGCACGCTGCGGGTGCCGTTCCGCACCGGTGCCACCCTGCTGGCGTTCACCGATGGCCTGGTCGAGCGCCGCGGCGAGGACATCGACTCCGGGCTGGAGCGCCTGGCGCGCCACGCCGGGACCCTGTCCGGTCCGGACCTCTCGGAGATCCTCCCGGGGCTCGTCGCCCGGATGACCGACACGGAGCGGGAGGACGACGTGGCCGCGATCGCCGTGCGCCACATCGAGTCGGCGACCTGAGGCCGGCGCCGCAGGCGGCTCAGCGGTGGGGCCGGGCGGCTCAGCGGTCGGGCAGCGCGGCGAAGGCGTCGTCGGCGGCGCGGTGCAGCTGGTCGGCCAGGTCCCGGACGCGGGCCGCGGTCTCCGACCGGCGGTTCTGCAGCTGCAGGGCGTGGGCGTCGAGCTGGGCCACCCGGGCCTCGGCGGCCTGCACCATGTCGCCGGCGCGGGCCTGTGCGCCGTCGATGATCTCGGCAGCCTCCTGGCGGGCCCGGCGCACGATCTGGTCGCGCTCGGCGTTCGCGGCGGCCACGACGGAGTCGGCCACTTCCTGGGCGCGGCCAAGCAGCGCGGTCGCGGCAGCCGAGGTCAGTCCCGGTTCGGCGCTGGCCAGCGCGGCGATGTGCGCGTCCACCTGGCCCGGGTCGTATCCGTGGGCCACCCGCGTGAAACGGGGGCCGGTGCTCTCGGCGTAGGTCACCGCGTGCCCTCCTGCATTCCGGCGTGTGGGTTTCGTGGCGAGCCTACACAGCCGGACGGGGGCGCAGGACGGCCCGATCCCGGGCGCCGTCAAGACAGCGTCCGCCCCGTGGTCACCGGACGCCGTCCGGGACAGCCCGGGGTCAGGCCCGGGCCGCGGAGCGGACGATCAGTCCCCGGGCGACGAGCTCGACGGTGACGAGCACCGCGACCGACTGCACCAGCAGCAGGGCGACCAGGACGACGAGCTGGACCGCGGCCGCCTGCAGCGGGGACGCGCCGCCGAGCAGCATCCCGACGAAGGCCCCCGGCAGGGTGACCAGGCCCACGGTGCGGGTCTGGTCCAGCCCCGGGACCAGGGCCAGCGCGGCGTCGTCCCGCGCCACCAGCAGGGCGGCGTCGCGGTCGAGGAGCCCGATGGACAGGGCAGCGTCGTACTCGCCGGCCCGGTTCTGCAGGGCGTCCAGGGCGCGGCGGCCGGCCAGCGTCGTGGCCGTCATGGCGTTGCCGATGAGGATCCCGGCGATCGGGACGACGGCGATGGGGCGAAGCGGCACCAGGCCGCTGGCCAGCAGCCCCGCCACCACGGGGCCGGCACCCACGAGCACGGGCAGGCCGGCGAGCCACCACCGGCCGGCGGCGGCGAGGCGCCGCCCCGCAGTCAGGCTCGCCACGCCGAACATCACGAGGAGGAACGCCGCGGTGAGCGCCCACGAACGCAGCACCGCGGCGATGACCAGGCCGACCAGGGCCAGCTGCAGCGTCGCGCGTCCGGCGGCGACCAGGTCCTCGCGCGCGTGGCCCAGGCCGCCGCGCACGTTGATGAGCGCCGCGAGCCCGGTGCACACCACCACGACCGCGACCAGGCGCAGCAGGCCGCCGGTGCCCTCGACGCTGACCAGCGCCTGCGAGGTCAGGTGGCCGCTCGGCATGCCCGCAGGCGCGTGGATCACGCGCCGCATTATCCGCCGGACCCCGGGACGGGCCGCGGGCCGACGCGCGGGACAACCTAGACTGGGCGGGTGATTTCCCGGATTGACCTGCGTGGCCGCGCCCTCGACGTGCGCTCGCTGCGCGAGACGTTGCCCCGTGCGGAGTTCGACGTGGAGGCGGCACTGGACGCGGTGCGGCCGATCTGCGAGGACGTCCGTCATCGTGGTGCCGACGCCCTGCGCGACCTCGGGGAACGCTTCGACGGCGTGCGCCCCGCGCGGCTGCGGGTGCCGGCCGAGGTGCTCGCCGCCGCGCTGGAGCAGCTCGACCCGGCCGTGCGCGCCGCCCTGGAGGAGTCGGTCCGCCGCGCCCGCATCGTCCACGAGGACCAGCGCCGCGCCGACCACACTACCGAGGTCGTGCCCGGCGGCACCGTCACCGAGCGGTGGATCCCGGTGGACCGGGTCGGCCTCTACGTGCCCGGCGGGGTCGCGGTCTACCCCAGCTCGGTGGTGATGAACGTCGTCCCGGCGCAGATCGCCCAGGTCGGCTCGATCGCCGTCACCAGCCCGCCGCAGCGGGACAACACCGGGGTGTTCGCCGGCTACCCCCACCCGACGATCCTGGCCGCCTGCGCCCTGCTCGGCGTCGACGAGGTCTACGCCGTCGGCGGCGCGCAGGCAGTAGCGATGTTCGCCTACGGCGCCCGCGAGAGCGGCCCGGAGGGGACCAACACCGGCGAGGTGCTCTGCGAGCCGGTCAGCCTGGTCACCGGGCCGGGCAACATCTACGTCGCCGCGGCCAAGCGTGCGCTCAAGGGCCTGATCGGCATCGACGCCGAGGCCGGCCCGACCGAGATCGCCGTGCTCGCCGACGAGACCGCGGACGCCGACCACGTCGCCGCCGACCTGGTCAGCCAGGCCGAGCACGACACCCTCGCCGCGTCGGTCCTCGTCACCGACAGCGAGGAGCTCGTCGCGCGGGTCGAGGAGGCCCTCGAGCGCCGGGTCGCCGCCACCAAGCACACCGAGCGGGTCCGCACCGCGCTGTCGGGCCGCCAGTCCGGCATCGTCCTGGTCGACGACCTCGACGCCGGGGTCACCGTGGTCGACGCCTACGCCGCCGAGCACCTGGAGATCCAGACCCGCGACGCCCGTGCGGTCGCGATGCGCATCCGCAACGCCGGGGCGATCTTCGTCGGGCCGTGGGCGCCGGTGAGCCTGGGCGACTATGCCGCCGGCTCCAACCACGTCCTGCCCACCGGCGGCTGCGCCTGCCACTCCAGCGGCCTGTCGGTGCAGTCGTTCCTGCGCGGCATCCACCTGGTCGACTACACCCGGGACGCCCTGGGCGACGTGGCCGACCACGTGGTGACGCTGGCCGGCGCCGAGGACCTGCCCGCCCACGGCGAGGCGGTCACGGCGCGGTTCGGTGACGGCCGGTGACCTCGATCGAGCGGCTGCTGCGCCCCGACCTGCGCGGCCGCACCGCCTACGGCGCGCCCCAGCTCGACGTGCCGGTCCGGCTCAACACCAACGAGAACTCGTATGCCGTGCCCGACGACGTCGTCGCGGCGATCGTCGGCGCGGTGGCCGAGGTCGCACCCACGCTGAACCGCTACCCCGACCGGGAGTTCACCCGGCTGCGTGAGGACCTCGCGTCCTACCTGACGCGCACCGGGGGCGTGGCGCTCGACCCGGCGCAGCTGTGGGCGGGCAACGGGTCCAACGAGGTGCTGCTGCACCTGCTGCAGGCCTTCGGTGGCCCGGACCGGACCGCCCTGGGGTTCACCCCGGCCTACTCGATGCACCCGATCATCACCCGCACCACGGGGACCCGCTGGGTCGACGGGCTGCGGGGCGTGCCGGGCGCGGGCGACTTCGACCTCGACGCCGAGTCGGCGGTCAGCCAGGTCAAGGAGCACCAGCCGCACCTGGTCTTCCTGTGCTCGCCGAACAACCCGACCGGCACGGCGCTGGGCCTCGACGTGGTGGAGGCCGTGCACGAGGCGGCCCCCGGCGCGGTGGTCGTGGTCGACGAGGCCTACGCCGAGTTCGCCCGACCCGGCACCCCGAGCGCGCTGACCCTGCTGCAGGGCCGGCCCCGGCTGGTCGTCACCCGCACCATGAGCAAGGCGTTCGCCCTGGCCGGCGGCCGGCTGGGCTACCTCGCGGCCGACCCCGAGCTGGTCGACGCGCTGCGCCTGGTCCGCATGCCCTACCACCTGTCCGCGCCGACGCAGGCCGTCGCGTGCGCCGCGCTCGAGCACGCCGGGGCGCTGCTCGACACGGTCGAGACGATCAAGGGCCAGCGCGACCGCATCGTCACCGAGCTGGCCGCGATGGGGCTGCGCCCCGTCCCCAGCGACGCCAACTTCGTGCTCTTCGGCGGCCTCGCCGACGAGCACGCGACCTGGCAGGCCCTGCTCGATGAGGGGATCCTCATCCGCGACGTCGGCCTGCCCCACCACCTCCGCGTCACGGCGGGCACCCCCGAGGAGACCGACGCCTTCCTCGAGGCGATGCGCGCCCTGGCACCCACCCACCGGCAGGAGCAGCCCGCATGACCGACCAGGCCATCGACGCCCGCACCACCGCCCCCGCCCGCACCGCCCACATCCGGCGGCAGACCCACGAGAGCACGGTCGAGGTGGAGGTCAACCTCGACGGCACCGGCGAGTCGCAGGTGAGCACCGGGGTCCGCTTCTACGACCACATGCTCGCCAGCCTGGCCAGGCACAGCCTCATCGACCTGAGGGTGCAGGCCACCGGGGACGTCGACGTCGATGCGCACCACACCGTCGAGGACGTGGCGATCGTCCTCGGCGAGGCGCTGCGCGAGGCGCTGGGCGACAAGCGCGGCATCTCCCGCTTCGGCGACGCGACCGTGCCGCTCGACGAGACGCTCGTGCAGGCCGTCGTCGACGTGGCCGGGCGCCCCTACGTCGTGCACACCGGCGAGCCCGAGGGCCAGGCCTACGTGCTCATCGGTGGTAGCTACGTCGGTGCCCTGACCCGTCACGTGTTCGAGAGCCTGGCCCACCACGCCGGGATCGCCCTGCACGTGCGGGTCCTGTACGGCCGCGACCCGCACCACCTGGTCGAGGCGCAGTTCAAGGCCGTGGCCCGGGCCCTTCGCGCCGCCGTGGCGCGCGACCCCCGCGTCAGCGGCATCCCCAGCGCGAAGGGCAGCCTGTAAACCCCGTGGACGTGCCGTGGCGGTCCGGGCGGCACGGACGGGGCGTGCTGCTCGTCCGGGGCCGTCCCGACGCCGTGGCCGCGTGGTCCCGGCGCGGCCTGCTGCCCGTGCACGTGCTGCCGCTCCCGGGGTGGACCGCGGTGGTCCCGGCCGGGCCCTCCCGGGCCCGGGCGCCTTACGACGACGCGCTCACCGTGCTGGCCGCCCGCCCGGTCCCCAGCCGCCTGCGGGCGGCGGTCGGCCTGTTCCGGGTGGAGGACCGCGCCGTGGTGACGCTGCAACCGGGCGGGTGGCGCGCGATACAGCGCTGGGTCGTGTGGGAGCCGGGCCACGGCGTGGTGCGCTC
>DASSPC010000454.1:0-9032 GCA_035699865.1 Oryzihumus sp.
CCCGACCGTGCCCAGCGACAGGGCGACCACGACGTTGCCCGCCGCCAGCAGAACGATGCCCACGAGGATCGCGGTGCGTGGCGACCATCGCCGGGTCAGGGGCGCAGCCAACGCGGACCCGGGGACGACGGCCACGCTCAAGGCCAGCAGCACGAGCCCCGCACGGAAGGCACTCAGCCCCTGCGCCCGCTGGAGGTGGATCGCCAGCAGCACCGCCGTCGAGCTGGTGGCCGCCGTGTTGACGAACGAACCGAGCGCCCCGGCCGCAAGCCGTGGGTGCCGCAGTGCGGCCGGGGGGATCGCCGGATCGGCAGCCCGGTGCAGCCACCAGCGCAGGACCCCACCCACCGCCAGCGCACCGACCAGGCACGCCATCCCCGGCACCCGCGACTGCGGGTCCTGGAGCATGGCCGCGCCGACGACGACAGCCATCACGGCCACGGTCAGGAGTGCGGCGCCGGGCAGGTCGAGCCCTACGGCACGGTCGCGGTGCGGCCGGGCGCGGACCCGGAGCAGCGCACCCGCGCCCAGGGCCAGCGCGATCGGCACGTTGACCCAGAACACCGCCCGCCACCCGACGGCGTCGGTCAGGGCGCCCCCGACGAACAGCCCGCACGCCCCGGCGGTCGCCCCGGCGGCGCTCCACAGGGCCAGGGCGCGACGGCGGGTCGTGGTCTCACCGGCGGTGGCCAGCAGCAGGGTCAGCGCCGCCGGCACGGTCATCGCCGAGGCGACCCCCTGCAGCCCGCGCGCGGCCACCAGCTGCCAGCCGCTCTGCGCGAGAGCGCCGAGCCCACCGGCCGCGGCGAAGGCGCCGAGCCCGGCCAGCAGGAGACGCAGGTGGCCGAAGCGATGCCCCAGCCGGGCCCCGAGCACCAGCAACCCCAGGACCACGACCCGGCGCGGGGGAAACGGATGCCGGCCCGTGTCGAAACCGGTCCTCCCCGCGCGACGCACAGGTGAGGCGCGCTGGGAGGGGCGCCACGCGATACCGACGAGATTGGGAAAGGATGCTCCCATGACCATCACCGACAGCGGCTATGCCGACGTCAACGGCCTGCACCTGTACTACGAGCTGCACGGCGAGGGCAGCCCGCTGGTCCTGCTGCACGGCGGGATGCTGACGATCGACCTCAACTTCGCCGGGCTCATCCCCACGCTGGCGCAGCGGCACCTGGTCATCGGCGTGGAGATGCAGGGCCACGGCCGCACCGCCGACATCGACCGCGAGATCACCCCCGCCGGCCTCGCCGGGGACGTCGTCGCGCTGTTGGACCACCTCGGCATCGACCGCACCCACGTCCTCGGGCACAGCCTGGGCGGCGCCGTTGCGCTGGAGCTGGCGGTCAGCCACCCCACCCGGGTGCGCTCGGTCGTGCCGGTCTCGGCCAGCGTGCGCCCCGACGGCATGCACGAGGACCTGACCGACCCGGCAAAGCAGGCCACCTCGACCCGGATGCCGACCCAGCAGGACTTCATCGACTTCCGCGACGCCTACCTGCGCCTGTCCCCGCACCCGGAGCACTTCGAGGACTTCCTTGCGTCGCTGTCCCGGTCGGCGGCGGACCTGAGGGGCTGGTCGGACGAGCAGCTCGCCGGCATCACCGCGCCGACGCTGATCGTGCAGGGCGACCACGACTTCGTCACCATCGAGCACGCCGCGCTGATGCAGCACCTCATCCCGGGCGCGCACCTGGCCGTGCTGCCGGACACCACCCACATGACGGTGACGCGTCGGGCCGACCTGTTGCTGCCGATGCTGGCGGCCTTCCTCGACTGACCTGTCGGCTCCGCGGGGCGGGCCGGGGTCACACGAGGTCGCGGGCCAGGAGGCGGCCGGGCTGCGGAGGGAGGGTGGCGAGCAGGACACCGTCCGGGCGGACGATGCGGGTGGCTGCCAGGGCGCGCCGCCCCGGGGAGGTCCCGGCGACGTCCGCGGAGACCACCCAGCAGCCGTTGTCTCTGGCCCGGTCGGCGAGCGCCTCGTGCGTGGGTCCCTGCCAACGGGCCGCGTTCGCCTCGCTCATGTCGTTGTTGAGCAGGCACGCCAGCAGGCCGGCACCGCCGGCTGCAAGGCGCCGGGCCGGCTCCTGATGGGTGGCGTCGGCGCAGACCAGCACCCCCACGCCGGTGCCGGCCACCTCGACGACCGACGACTCGCCACCGGGCACCAGCCCGGGCTCCCGGGGGTGCCGCTTGCGGACGACGGTCAGCACCCCGCCGCCGCGGACCACCACGGCAGAGCTGTGCAGCCCCACACCGGTGCGCTCGGTGAACCCGAGCAGCACCGTCAGCCCGGGCTCGGCACCGTCCGCCCACGACAGCAGCGACTCCGGATCGGCCACGGCCCGCTCCTCGGCCGCCGCCCTGGTGTGCGGCAGCCCGCCGACCCCGAACTCCGGGGTCACCAGCAGGTCAACGCCTCGGGCACCACACGCCCGCAGCACGCGCCGCCATGCCTGGCCGGGGACGACTCCCCGGACCCCGCTCTGGAAGCACGCCACCCGCATCCGGACAGTCAAGCCGATCCCGCGGCTCGCCGCGTCGCGACCGGGAGGGTGGTGCCTGGATCGCCGCCACCTGAGGCGACATGTCAGCGGGACGATCATCGCGGCCGTTTCGGCCGCTTTTCGCGTCGAAACCGTCGCGACGATCGTCGCGTGCCCCGGTATGCCGGTGCCTCGCCGCCGCAGGACCGGCCAGGACCGTCCCCGCGGTCAGGCGTCGCCCGCCTCGGCCCGCTTCTTGACTGCGCGCCATCCACCGGCGCGGTTGTTGGCGATGATCTGCCGCAGCATCGTGGTCAGCGGCGCGCGCGGCACCTGCTCGCCGTCCCGGAACGCGATGCACCGCGCGGTGGCGTTGCCGTGCCCGCTGGTGATGATGCCGTCCGGGTCGGGCACGATCGCGCCGTCGTAGAGGAACAGGTTGACGTGGTCCCTGGCGGCCAGCAGCGCACACACGTTCCCCTCCAGGACGAAGTACGGCTGAACGGTTCGCTTGATCGTCTCCTCGACCTCCGGGTCGGCGGCGTGGATGACGTCGCGCAGCTCCGCGCACACCTCCTGTTGCCACGGCGGGAGGCCAGCGATGTAGGCATCGACCCGGTCGTCCCGCGCGTACTCCCCGGCCACCATGCCCACTACGGTGACGCGCCCGGCGGAAGTCCGCCACCCCCTGCCGAGGCCCACCTCACCCGACGGGTGACCGGCACGGCGCTCACAGGTGCGGCGCCCATCATGGGCCGATGCCCCGCATGCCCCGCACCCTGATGGCCCTGCCCCGGCACGGCCTGAACCAGCACGTCCTGCCGCACCACGCACTCCCCTGGTCCGTCACCCCCGGGCCGCAGCACGCCATCGGCATCCCCCTGGCCTTCGCCGCCCTGGTGACCTTCTTCGGCGTCGTCCTCGGGCTGATGATGCTGACCGGGCACCTGCGCCACCAGCGCCGCAACAAGGACTGACTCCTCCGGCCTCCTGTCGGGAGGCTGCCGGCTGACCTCGCCGTCGGCGACCGGATCGCGCAAGGATGGGGTGCACCCTCGGGAAGGAGCACCCATGCCGGAGTTCGTCGGCGCCGTCGACCAGGGCACGACCAGCACGCGGTTCATGATCTTCGACCACGCCGGGCGCGAGGTGGGCAAGCACCAGCTCGAGCACGAGCAGGTCATGCCGCGGGCCGGCTGGGTGGAGCACAACCCGCTGGAGATCTGGGAGCGCACGCAGACCGTCATCGGCACCGCGATGTCCCGGCACAACCTGTCCGCCACGGACCTGGCCGCGCTCGGCATCACCAACCAGCGCGAGACCACGGTCGTGTGGGACCGGCGGACCGGCCGGCCCTACTACAACGCGATCGTCTGGCAGGACACCCGCACCGACCGGATCGCCTCGGCCCTGGACCGGGACGGCCGAGGCGACGTCATCCGCCGCAAGGCCGGCCTGCCACCGGCGACCTACTTCTCCGCCGGCAAGATCCAGTGGGTCCTGGAGAACGTCGACGGGGTGCGCGCTGCCGCCGAGCGCGGTGACGCGATCTTCGGCAACACCGACACCTGGCTGCTGTGGAACCTCACCGGCGGCACCCACGGCGGGGTCCACATCACCGACGTCACCAACGCCAGCCGCACCATGCTGATGAACCTCGAGACCCTGGACTGGGACGAGGAGCTGTTGGCCTTCTTCGACATCCCCCGCCCGATGCTGCCGGAGATCCGCCCCTCCTCCGACCCCGACCTCTACGGCCGCACCTCCGGGCGCAGCGCGATCCCGGAGGGCATCGCCCTCGCCGGCGACCTGGGCGACCAGCAGGCGGCCACCGTCGGCCAGGTCTGCTTCGCCCCGGGCGAGGCCAAGAACACCTACGGCACCGGCAACTTCATGCTGCTCAACACCGGCACCGACATCGTCCGGTCGCAGTCCGGCCTGCTGACCACGGTGGCCTACCAGCTCGGCAAGGACCGCCCGGTCTACGCCCTCGAGGGCAGCATCGCGGTGACCGGCTCGGCGGTGCAGTGGCTGCGCGACCAGCTCGGCATCATCAGCGGCGCCGCCGAGGTCGAGCAGCTCGCCGCGCAGGTGCAGGACAGCGGCGGGATGTACTTCGTGCCCGCCTTCTCCGGCCTGTTCGCCCCTCACTGGCGCTCCGACGCCCGCGGCGCGATCGTCGGGCTGTCCCGCTACAACACCAACGCCCACCTGGCCCGCGCCACGCTGGAGTCGATCTGCTACCAGTCCCTCGACGTGGTCAAGGCGATGGAGAAGGACTCCGGGGTGCACCTGGACGTGCTCAAGGTCGACGGCGGCGTCACGGCCAACAAGCTCTGCATGCAGATGCAGGCCGACATCCTCGGGGTGCCGGTCTCCAAGCCGGTCGTCGCCGAGACCACCGCGCTCGGCGCCGCCTACGCCGCCGGGCTGGCCACCGGCTTCTGGTCGACCACCGACGAGCTGCGCGAGAACTGGCAGGAGGACCGGAGCTGGGAGCCGCAGTGGTCCGATGACCAGCGCGCCACGGGCTACGCCGGCTGGACCAAGGCCATCGGCCGCACGCTGGACTGGGTGGACGTCGACTGAACCCGACCACCCGCGATACCCGCACGAAGGAGGCCGTCCCCGGGACGGCCTCCTTCGCGGTATGCCGGGTGGCTCAGACCGTGGCCATCTGCCGGACCTGGGTGAGCCGGACCGAGTTGCCAGACGGGTCACGGAAGCCGCAGTCGATGCCGTAGGGCCGCTCCTCCGGCTTCTCGGTGAACTCCACGCCGCGGCTGCTGAGCTCCTCGTAGGAGGCCTGGCAGTCCTCGGTCGTGAGGAAGAGCGTGCCGGCGAAGCCCTTGCCCATGAGGTTGGCGATCTCGCCCTGGGTGCCGGCGTCGATCATCGGCGGCCCCGGGATCGCCATCAGCACGACGGCGATGTCCGGCTGGCCGACGGGGCCGACGGTGAGCCAGCGGAAGTTGCCCATCTCCGGCACGGTGACGTCCTCGCGGACCTCGAAGCCGATCTTGCGGGTCCAGAAGTCGAGCGCCGCGTCCTGGTCGTGGACCCACAGCTGGGCGGTGCTGAGCTTGATCATGATGTCTCCCCGGGTGGTGGATGTCGTTGTCCTGACTGGATGCTCACGACGCTAGGTCCGCGGTCGGTGCCGCGTCTTCTCCAAACGTGCTGCGTTGCGGGCGGGTGTAGGCCCGCATCACGCAGGTCGGCACCCGGGCGTAGACCATCGGGTCGGGGTAGCGCCGGCGGTACGCGGTCGGCGACTCCCCGAAGGTGCGGGTGAAGCTCGACGTGAACGACCCCACGCTCTCCAGCCCGACCAGCATGCAGATGTCGGCAACCGACCGGTCGGTGCTGCGCAGCATCGCGGCGGCGCGTTCGAGGCGGCGGGTCAGCAGGTACTGGTGCGGCGACTCCCCGAACGCCCGGCGGAACTCGCGGCTGAAGTGGGCCCGGGACAGCCCGGCGGCGCGGGCCATGTCGTCGACCGTGATCGGCTCGACGTAGCGCGCGTCGGCGAGGTCCTTGGCCTTGGTCAGGTGCCGGACCGGCGGGACAGCCACCATGACCAGCAAGTATGCCGCGCCGGTCGCCTCCCGTCCCCGGTTCGCGCGGGCGGGCCGGCGCAGGGTGCCGTCACCCGGATTGGGGTTGTGGCGGGCAGGGCCGGCGACAAGCGTGGCGCACGTCCCAGACGTGACGAGTGACCGAGGAGGTCCGCATGCCCCGCTACCTGATCATCGCGCAGTACCAGACCGAAGGGATCCGAGGGGTCGCCTCGGCGGGCGGCTCGGCCCGTCGCACCGCCATCGAGAAGATGACCGCCGACGTCGGCGGTCGGATGGAGTCGTTCGACTTCGCCTTCGGTGACGACGACGCCTATGTCCGGGTGGAGCTGCCTGACGACAAGACCGCGGCCGCCGTCGCCATGGCGGTGAACGGGTCGGGCAGCACCCGCGCCCGCACGGTCGTGCTGCTCACTCCCGAGGAGGTCGACGCAGCGGCGCAGCTGAAGGTCGGCTACGTCCCGCCGGGCCAGACCTGACCCACCCCACGCGCCAGGTCCCCGAGGCTACTGGGGGCCTGGCGCCGCCATGGGCGTGGCGAGCGGCGTGGCGGCATGGCGCAGCGGCAGCGCGATGTCGATGTCCTGGACCGGGGTGCCGAGGGACGCGTGCCACTGCACGATCCGCCACTGGCCGTCCGCCTCACGCCGTGCCACGCCGGTGAACCGGCCGATGACCCAGGCGTCGCTGCCGGCGCCCAGCAAGGGGCGGTCGTCGAACCAGCACAGGTCCCCGTCCCGATAGGTCCTCAGGTCGTCGCTCTCGCGCACGTCCAGGCCGAGTCCGCCGGCGAACCGGGCGGCGAACCCGCGGCACGCCTCGTCGTAGCCGTCCCAGATGATGGCGTCGTTGACGCCGATCACGGTGGACAGCTCGCGCGACAACAGCTCGCCCATCCGTTCGGCGTCGCCACCGCGCATGGCGGCGTAGACGTCGTGGACCAGCCGGTTGACCTCCGGAACCTCCATGGCACGCTCCCCCTGACCATCGTGCCCGCTTCCTGCCGCGGGCCAAGGCAGACCTGCACGGTAGCCCCGCGGCGCTCACGCGGTCAGGCAGTTGCGGACAGTCACAGCCTCGGCACAGGTCGCGGCCGTGCCCCCCGGTGCTGAGGGCACGGCATACGTTCCGACGGGATCAGCTGGCGGGCTTGGCGTACGGCTTCACGCCGGTGTCCCACATGACGCAGGGTTCGGCGCCGTCGACCCAGGCGTCGTGCCCGGGCTGCAGGTCGAAGACGTCGCCGGGGCCGACGGCCAGCTCGGTGCCGTCCTGGTGGTGGACCGTCATGTGCCCGGAGATGCAGACGCCGGTGTGGTGGACCATGCACATGTCGGTGCCGGCGATCGGCTTGACGTCCTCGGACCATCTCCAGCCTGGCTCGAAGATCTCTTTCCCGATCGTGAAGTCGCCCAGCGTCACGACGTCCACATGGCCGTGCGCCTTGAAGTTGCGCGTCTCATCCGGCGCGTCGATGGCGTGCTTCTCGAGTGTGGCCATAGTGGCTCCTCCTCGCTCGGACGGGTGGGGACAGTGCCGTCCTACACCCGGACCGCAGGGACGGGAACCGCTGTGCCGCGTAGGTTTCCGCCGCTCACCACGTGGGCTCCGCGGCCGCGTAACCCGGGACCCGGTGCGGCCACGCCAGCGGCGTGCCGTCGAACGCCCCCGCCGGGGCGATGACGTCCAGCCGGCCCTCCGGGGACTCCACCGGTCGCAGCCACACGTCCACCTCCTCGACGTCGGCGGGCAGCGGGCCGCCCGGCTCCGGTCGGGGCTGGCCGAGCAGCCACTGGGCGGTGCGGGCGAGAGCGAGCTCGCGGACCTGGGTGCCGCCCTCCCGGGACTGGGCGGAGAGTGCCTCGAGGACTGCGGCGACCGCGAGATAACCGGTGCCGTGGTCGAGCAGCTGGCACGGCAGCGCGCCCGGCCGGTCCCCGTCGCCCTCGACCACGGCGATCCCCGAGGCCGCCTGGACGATGGAGTCGAAGCCGCGCCGGGCGCCCCACGGGCCCGTCGGACCCCAGGCCGACAGGGCCACGACGGCCAGCCCGGGGTGGCGCTCGGCCAGGTCGACGGGGGTCAGGCCGAAGGCGTCGAGCGCGCCGGGGCGGTAGCCGTGCACGAGCACGTCGGCCTCGTCGAGCAGGGCGTGCAAGCGGGCGAGCCCCTCGCGGGTGCGGGCGTCGAGGACGGCGCTCCTCTTGCCGAGCACGGTGTCCCACGTGCCTTCGGGCTCGGGACGGTGCGGCGGGTCGAGCCGCAGCACGTCGGCGCCCAGCGCGCCCAGGTAGCGGGTGCAGACCGGCCCGGCGATGACCCGGGTCAGGTCGAGCACCCGCAGCCCTTGGGCGGGGCCGGCGCCGGCGGTGCGGACGCGCGGCTCGGCGCCGGGGATGGTGCGGCGCTCCACGAGGCGCCGGCCGGCCACGGCGCGGCCCTGCGGGTGCTCGTGCCACTCCTGCTCGCTCCGCACGGCGGCGGCGATGCCGCCGGCGCCGACGATGCGCTCCTCGGCCTGCTCCCCCGGCAGCTCCCGTATCGCGCGAGCCACCGACTCCGGTTCGTCACCGGCTCCCAGCGCGCCCACCAGGGCGGCCCGGTGCCAGGGGTAGTTGGCGTGGGTGCGCAGCCAGCCGTCGGCGGTGGGCCAGAATCGCGACAGCGGGGCGAACGTCGCCGACACGGCGGGCACCCCACCGAGGCGGACGTAGCGTTCGCTGCGCACGGCGGCGGCGACCTGCCCGGCATCGAGGGTGACGGTGAGCGGCGCGCTGCCGCCGCGCTCCTCCTGGAAGGCGGCCGCCGCGAGGAGCGCCGTGGTGACGGTCGCGAGGGCGGCCTCGCGGACCGGCAGGTGGGACGGGAGCAGCTCGGGGCGGTCGACGACGCGCACGCCGACGGCCGGAAACGCCGACGGCGCAACGCTTCCGGCGTGCACGGCATCCCACAGCTCGCGGGTCAT
>DASSPC010000455.1:0-11647 GCA_035699865.1 Oryzihumus sp.
CCCGGTGTCCGGGGCCGCCACGTTCCCAGCACAGAGAGGTGACCCACGTGGACGTCGTGCACGAGGTGTGGCAGCGCGTGTATGCCGTGCAGCCTGCCCCGCCGTCGAACGTCGTGCTCGGCGCGGCAGTGGTCGCGCTCGTGCTGGTGCTGTGGTCGCCGGCCTGGTCGCTGACCCGGCACGTCGTGACGATCGCCCACGAGGGCGCGCACGGTGTGGCCGCGGTGCTGACCGGGCGGCGCCTCAGCGGGATCCGGCTGCACTCCGACACCTCAGGACTGACCGTGTCCCGGGGCCGCCCGCGCGGCCCGGGCATGGTGCTCACCCTCGCAGCCGGCTACGTCGGGCCGGGGCTGGTCGGCCTGGGTGCCGCCGCCCTGCTGGGCGCCGGTCACGCGGTCGGCCTGCTGTGGGGTCTGCTCCTGCTGCTGGCGCTGCTGCTGCTGCAGATCCGCAACTTCTTCGGCCTGTGGTCGGTGCTGGCCAGCGGCGCCGTCGTCTTCGCGGTGTCGTGGTTCCTGCCCACGCAGGCGCAGTCGGCGTTCGCCTACCTCGTCACGTGGTTCCTGCTGCTGGCCGCGCCGAAGACCGTCGCCGAGCTGCAGGTCCAACGCTCCCGGGGCGCGGGCGCCGGCTCCGACGCCGACCAGCTCGCCCGGTTGACCCACCTGCCCGGGCTGGCGTGGGTCGGACTCTTCCTCGCCGTCACCGTCGGGGCGCTGCTGCTCGGAGGCAGCTGGATCCTCGTGTGACGGGGTGAGCAGTCTGTCCTGCTCGTGGACGCGTGGCTGCTCAGGCGACGGGCAGCGCTGCGGGCGCGCCGGTCTGCGGGACGCCGGTCGAGGTGAGGGGCGACGGCCTGAAGCCCTTGACGACCAGCCAGATGCCGAGGGAGAGCTCCCACAGCGCCACCGGGAGGGCGGCCAGGCCGGACCAGACCGAGACCTGATCGATCAGGCCGAACAACGTGGCGATGCAGGCCGTGATGAGCAACGGGGCTCCGATGAGACCCACCGTCGGGATGATCCGTGGCACGAGGCGGGACCGGTACATCAGGGAGCCCAGCAGGAGGGCGTTCAGGCCCGGCATGAGGCTCTGCCCGAGCAGGAAGGTCCAGTGGTAGGTCGCGACGAACGCCGCGCCGGTGGTGGCCAGCGAGGCCGTATCGGCTCCGGCCGCTGCGCCGAGGTCCTGTCGCAAGGTCACGAGTGACATCAGGCTCACGACACCGGTGAAGATCATCGCCGCCTCGAGGACGCGGGTCGCGACGAAGCCGAGCGCGACACCTTCGTGCTGCCGCTTGACGATCGGGAACAGGGTGACCGCGGTGCCGATGCCGGCGAGGGCGACGACCACCTCCAGGAAGGCACCCCAGAGCACGCCGGTGTTGGCACCGGTGGTGGTGATGTAGTCCCGGTTGGTCCTCACGGGTCCGTAGAGCGCGAGCGTCGGGATGGACACGAAGGTGATCAGGTAGAACACGCCCGCGACGAGCGCGGTCCTTCTGCTGCTGCTCATGTCGACTCCCTCGCCGGTGGTGTACGGCGTACACCTCTGACCAGCACGGTATGTGTACGCTGTACACCGGTCAAGGGGCTTTCCGTCCCGTGACCGGCCCAGGAGAGGTGGTCGATGGCCCAGCAGACAGACGCCGCGCGCCGGGTCCCCCTGAGCCGGGACAAGGTCCTGCGCGCCGCGGTCGCCCTGGCCGACGGTGCGGGGATCGACTCGGTCAGCATGCGCAACCTGGCCCAGGAGCTGGGCGTGGTGCCCATGGCGCTGTACAAGCACGTGGCGAACAAGGAGGAGCTGCTCGACGGCATGGTCGACGTCGTCGTCGGCGAGATCGACCCACCGACACAGGACGCCGACTGGAAGGACGCCGTCCGGGCGCGGATCCTCTCGGCCCGTCAGGCGCTGCTACGCCACCGCTGGGCGTCCCAGGTCATCACGTCGCGGACGCAGGCCACGCCGGCGGTGCTGGCGTACATGAACTCCCTCATCGGGATGTTCCGGGCCGGCGGGCTCTCGGTCGAGCTCACCCACCAGGTGATGCACGCCCTCGGCAGCAGGATGTGGGGGTTCACCCTGGAGGTGTTTCCCACGCCCCCGCCCCCGGCAGACCCGGGCATGCGGGCGGCCCTGGTCAGCCGGCTCGCGGCGGAGTACCCCTACATCATCGAGATCGCCGCAGCCGGGTCCCACGACGAGGAGTCGATCGTGGGCGGAGGCTGCGACGACCAGCTCGAGTTCGAGTTCGGCCTGGACGTCCTCCTGGACGGGTTCGAGCGACTCCACCGGCAGGGCTGGAGCCTCCCCGTACGCTGAGCGAGGCTGGCGCGGACCCCGCAGGGAGCACGCTCGACGGGCAGCTGGCCGATGCCGTCAGGGGCCTGGTGACCGTCGCCCCCATTGAGGCGCTCCGCTGACGGAGCGGCCGGGCGGCCAACGTCATGCCGCAGCGAACGCCGTCCCGTGGTGCTGTCACGTCTCGCCGACCTCGGCGCGGCGACGCTCCAGGAAGGCCCGCTCGCGCGCGTTCCCGGCCAGGGTCATGGCTGCGTCGTAGGCGGTCGCGGCCTCCTCCCGGCGCTCGAGCCGGCGCAGCAGGTCGGCGCGGACGGCGTGGAACACGTGGTAGCCGCCCAGGTCGAGCTGGTCGACGAGCTCCAGTGCGGGCGCCGGCCCCTCCACCTCCGCGACAGCCACGGCGCGGTGGAGCGCCACGACGGGAGTGGGGGAGAGGGCGAGCAGCTGGTCATAGAGCGCCAGCACCTGCCGCCAGTCGGTGTCGGCCGCCGTGGCGGCGTCGCTGTGCACGGCGTTGATGGCCGCCTGCACCTGGTAGGGCCCGGGCCGGTTGCGGCGCAGGCACTGGCGGACGAGCTGCTGGCCCTCGGCGACGAGTGCGGTGTCCCAGCGGCCACGGTCCTGCTCGGCGAGCAGGATGAGGTCGCCCTCCGGCGAGGTCCGGGCCGCGCTCCGGGACTCCAGGAGCAGCATCAGCGCCAGCAGCCCCACGGCTTCGGGCTCGTCGGGCATGAGCTCGACGAGCAGCCGACCGAGCCGGATCGCCTCCGCGCAGAGGTCCTCGCGCACCAGCTCCGCGCCCGAGCTCGCCGACCAGCCCTCGTTGTAGACGAGGTAGACCACCGCGAGCACGGCCCGCAGCCGGTCGGGCAGGTCGGCCTCGCGCGGAACGCGGTAGGGGATGCCGGCGTCACGGATCTTGGCCTTGGCCCGGACGAGCCGCTGGGCCATGGTCGGCTCGGGCACGAGGAACGCGCGGGCGACCTCGGCCGTCGTGAGCCCGCCGAGCAGCCGCAGCGTCAGGGCGACCTGGGCAGCGGGGGACAGGGCGGGGTGGCAGCAGGTGAACAGCAGCCGGAGCCGGTCGTCGCGCACGGGTCCCTCCCCGGTCGGTTCCACGGGCTGCAGCTGGGCGTGCAGCAGCTCGGCCTGGGCCTGGCGGTCCTCCCGGATGGTCTCGCGGCGCAGCCGGTCGATCGCGCTGTTCCTGGCGGTCGTGATGACCCACCCTGGCGGGCTGGGCGGCATACCGGTCCGCGGCCAGGTGCGCAGGGCGGCCGCGAACGCGTCCTGGACCGCGTCCTCGGCGGCGTCGATGCTGCCGAGGACGCGGGTGAGGACGGCCACGGCGCGGCCGTACTCGCTGCGGAACACACGCCCCACGTCCCCCGCGGTGACCTGCGGGGGCGCGCCCGGCGGTGGTTGGCCTGCTTGCCGGTCAGTACTCGGCACGGTCGTGGAAGGGGCGGACCTCGATCGGCAGGGTGGTGGCGCGGGAGGCCCGCTCCGCCCAGCCGAGCGCGACGTCGAGGTCGGGTGCGTTGACGACCCACAGGCCGCCGAGGTGCTCCCTGCCCTCGACGTAGGGGCCGTCGGTCATGAGGACCTCGCCGTCGCGGACCCGCACCACGGTGGCGCTGGCCGGGTCGTGCAGGCCGCCGGTGAAGACCCATGAGCCTGCGGCCTTGATCTCCTCGTTGAGCGCGTGCAGCTCGCGGCCGACCGCCTCGAGCACGTCAGGGGAGGGGATGGGGCCGTCAGGCTGGTAGATGCTCAGCAGGTACTGCTTCATGGTGGTGTCCCTCCTCGGGTCGTCCGGCCCGGTGCCGGCTCTCACCCCCTGTACGAACGGGGTGCGGCCGGATCGACACCCGGCCTCCGCTCAGCTCTCGGGCATCACACAGAACTCGTTGCCCTCGGGGTCGGCGAGCACGTGCCAGAGGATGTCGTCGCCCGGCGCACGCAGCAGGGTGGCTCCGGCCTCGAGCAGCGGCGCGACGTCGGCGGCCGTGATGTCCCAGTGGATCCGGTTGGGCGCCGACTTCGGCTCGGGCACGGGCACGAAGTCCATGGTCTGGATCGGCATGCCCGGCACGTGCTCGACGGTGGAGTGGCCGCGCGGGTCGTCCACCACGTCCCCGCCGAGCACCCGCGCCCACCAGCGGGCCTGGGCCGAGGGGTCGCTGCTGTCGACGACCAGCCCGTGCAGCCGTTCGGCCGGCAGCTCCTCACGCAGGAAGGCGCACAGCTCCCCACCCTCGGGGTCGGCCACCACCGTCCAGCGGCGGTCGTCGCCCTCGGGCAGTACGACGGTGGCTCCGAGGGCCTCGAGGCCGGCCAGGTCGCGGGCGTAGATGTCCAGGTGCACCCGGTGCTTGACGTCCTTGGGCTGCGGCACCGCGTTGAACCACAGGGTGTGCCCCGGCGTCGGCCCGAAGACCCCGCCCTCCCCGCGGCCGTCCGGCTCGAAGGTGCGACCCAGGGCGGCCGCCCAGAAGGCACCGAGCCTGGCCGGGTCCTGGGCATCGAGGCAGACCTTGCGGAAGCGCGCGAAAGCCATGCTCCGCACCCTAGTGAGCGTGCGGTGCCCGTGCCGCTCGAAGCGATGTGGCGGCTCGCCGCACCACCGGTATGCCGCGCAGCAGCACCGGGGTCGCGAGCACCGCTGCCAGGTCGAACCAGCCGTAGCCGCCGGCGGCCCCACTCGGCGGGTTGCCGATCGGGATGTGCCCGGTCGGGTCCAGCGAATGCCAGGCCCAGGTGCCGATCGCGGTGCCGAGCAGCTCGAGGTAGGTCACCACCACGAAGGCACCGACGAAGAGCAGCGCCGAGCGGCCCCAGCGCAGGAAGCCGAGCAGGCACAGGAACCAGAACGCCCCCAGCACGTCATGTCGAGCGGACAGGAGCAGGCCCCACACGGCATACCCACCACCGCCCACGACGGTGAGGGTGACCAGCGCCCGCCGGTGCGCGGCGAACAGCTGCGACCGCCCGAGGGTCAGGGCGCACAGGTAGACGAGGCCGTGGCCCGGCGGGACGAAGGAGGGCACGTTGCCGAGTCGGTAGGTGTAGACGCCGAGCCAGCCGGAGAACGTGTACTCCACCGCCGTGGCGAACAGCACCACCACCGCGACCTGGACGCGCACCGTGGTGGTCTCTCGACGGGTCAGGGCCACGAGGAGCAGCCAGGTCGCGACGCCCAGCAGGCCCTGCGCCGCCAGGGTGGCGTGGCGGTCGAGCAGGAGGAGGGTGGCGATCCACGCCATCACGGTCGCCGGGACGGCCAGGTCCACGGCCAGCGTCGCGGTGCGGGGACGGACCGCACCGACGCGCCGGTGCGGTCGCTCCAGCAGTCCGGCGATGGACGTCACAGCCGGCAGCGTCGCAGCGCACCGGCGAGGCGTCCTCGCCCCTATGGACGAGGGGCGTCTCAGGTTCGCGGTCGGGCGCGGCTCAGGTTCGCGGTGCGGGCGTGGCTTCCGGGCTGCGCACGCGTTCGGACAGGCCGGTGAAGAGCAGTCTGGTGGTGACGGCGTCAAGGAGGTCGCCGAGCCTGGCGGCCGGGCCCGTGGCGCTGCGCATCCGCAGCCGGACCCGCAGGTGCAGCCGGGTGCGTTCCCCGTCGGCCGGGTCGAGCTGGAGCGCCCAGCTCATGGCGAGGACTGCCGGGTTCGCGGGCGTGCCCTCCTGCGGCCAGCGCCAGCCGTCCCGGCGGTCGCGCAGGGAGTAGAAGACCAGGGAGGCCGGTGCGGTGACCGATGCGACCTCGAGTGCCGGTGTGCCCGGACCCCAGTCCGGGACACGGTCGCCGGGGGCCACCTCCAGCAGCGCCGCCTCGAGGTGGCGCAGTCCGCGCCGGCGCGGTGGCACGACGACCTCGAGCCAGGCGGGGAGGTACCAGCCGGCGCGCCCCTTGCCCAGCTGGAGCAGCCACGGCCAGACCACCTCCGGCGGGGCCGGGAGCAGGCCGACCCGGTCCATGACCACCGTGGCGTCGGGGACCAGGTCGTCACCGGGGAGTGCCCTGGCGCGGTCGGTGGGCATCACACCGGGGGAGCGGCGCCGGGACCGGGCCGCGGCGACGAGGCTGACTCCCACGCCGATGCCCAGTCCCACCCATGCGCCGGGCACGAACCGATGTCTGCGCACGGGGCCATCGTCCCCGACTGCGCGCCTCCGGGACACGCCTGGGCGACCCGCCGGCTCTGGCGGGTCGGGGGCGGGGCGGTCAGGTGTGCCAGGTGACCCCGCGGGCGGTGACGGTCGCGGTCAGCCCTCGTTGGTGGATGAGGGTGTGGTGCCTGCCGCAGAGCAGGGCGAGGTTGGCCAGGTCGGTCGGGCCGCCGTGGCACCAGTGGATGAGGTGGTGGGCGTCGCACCAGGTGGCCGGGATCGAGCAGCCGGGGTAGGTGCAGCCGCCGTCGCGCCGCCACAGGGCGAGCCGCTGGGCGGGGGACGCGAGGCGGGTGGTGCGGCCGAGGTCGAGCGGGGCGGGGCCGGTGCCCATGACCGCGGGCAGGATCTCGGCGTCGCAGGCCAGGCGGCGCAGGGTGGCGGGGGTGAGCTGGTCGTCGGTCAGGGTGCGGCCCAGGCCCCGCAGGGCCCCGGTGAGCCGGTCGTAGTCGACGGTGACGACCACCTTGGTCCTGGCGCTGCCCGGCCCGCCGTCGGCCGAGGCCATGCCCCGCTGGAGCACGGTCAGCAGGGCGTCGCTGCGGCGCTGGGCCGGCGAGCGCAGGTCCGGCTCGTCCGCGGACGGTGAGGGCCCGCCCAGGGCCGACACGGCGGCGTGCACGAACGCCGCGCCCTCGGGGTCCAGGCGCCAGGTGAACTCGGTGAGCCCGCCCGGGCCCTGCCGTTCGAGCAGCGCGCGGGACTGGCGTTGGGCGGCGGCCAGGGCCTCGGTGTCGCGGTCGGGGGCGGCGCAGGCGACCAGGTGCCGGGTGGCCAGGGTCAGCTCGCGGTCGGTGCCGGTCACGGCCAGGGGGATGAGGATGTGCTGGTCGGCCTGGTAGTCCTCGGCGTCGACGAACGGTCGGACGTGGGCCAGTGCGGCCAGGACCCGGGCGGCCTTGCGGGCCGGCAGTGTCCCGGCACGCACCGCCTCGGCCAGCGGTCCGTGACAGGGCCTCGCGCACGCTTGGGCCACCGTGACGAGCTGGTGCGCCTCGCGGACCGCGAGGCCGGGGCAGTGCCCGGCCACCCAGTCGGTCAGCGACGAGGCGCCCTCTCTCGTGGCGGTGCCGCGCTGGTCGGCGTCGGCGACCAGCGCCAGGGTCAGCCGCTCGATGCCCCGGCGCAGCGCGTCGAGCTGCCCCAGGGCCTGGCCGAGCCCGCGCTCGGGCACCCGCCACACCTCGTCGGTGCGGGCCTGCTCCAGGCAGGCCAGGGCATCGGCCAGCGGCCCCGTGACCGGGTCGCCGGCCCGCCCCATGAGATCCCCCTGCATGTTTCGAACATACATTCGATCACCGACAGTGGCCCTGGGGGTTGCGATGTCTTCGAGCCGGAAAGATAACGGGCCCCGCGCCGGATGATGGTCAACGGGCCGTCGTGGGGGGAGCGCGCGCCGGATGTCGGGGGCTCGCCGGAAGGGCAGTACCCGCGGGCCGCGCGGGGCTCCCCGGAAGCCTCATGGCGGGGGAGGGTCGCGTGCAGGGCGCATCGGCAAGGTCGGACTGGCCAGCTTGGGCCTCACGCCGGTCGCCGAGACCGGGGCTGCGACTGAGACTCGCCGTCGAGATGGCGGCGGATGGCCGCCCACGTGTTGCGCAGCTCCGGCTGGGCCTGGGCGTCACGCGTGAACATGCCCACGAGCTCGCCGGACACTGCCAACGCCGAGCCTGGGTGCGCGCCAGCGCCCGCTTGGTGATGAGATAACGGGCCCGAGGCACGATGCCCATAGGCGACAGACCCACAAGCAGGCCGCAAGGGCAGGGGGTGGCCCGCGCCGCCGACGGTCCGCGGGCAACACGCCCCGCCCACGCCGCTACGGAACCGCTGCATAGGATCGGCGCATGACGCAGGACGTGGACGAGCAGGCCCGCGCACAGGGTGGAGCGACCGAGCCCGCGGGGGAGTTCGCCGGCGTCACGGACGGCTTCGAGCGTCTCTGGACGCCGCACCGCATGGCCTACATCAAGGGCGAGCGCCCGACCGACCACGCCGGCGACGGTTGCCCGTTCTGCGCCGCGCCCACCAAGGACGACGCCGAGGGGCTGATCGTCCACCGCGGCGAGAGCTGCTACGTCGTGATGAACCTCTTCCCGTACAACCCGGGCCACGTCCTCGTCTGCCCGTACCGCCACGTCAGCCTCTACGTCGACCTCACCGACGAGGAGACGGCGGAGTTCACCGCGCTGACCAAGGCCGCCATCGGCGCGCTCGACGCGTCGTCGGCGCCGGCCGGCTACAACATCGGCATGAACCAGGGCTCGGTGGCCGGCGCCGGCGTGCGCGCCCACCTGCACCAGCACGTCGTCCCGCGCTGGGGCGGCGACTCCAACTTCCTGCCGGTCATCGGCCAGACCAAGGCCCTGCCGATGCTGCTCGAGGACGTGCGCCAGCGCCTCGTGGAGGCATGGCCCCGCGGATGAGCGCCGTCGTCGAGGCGGTCTGCGTCAGCGGTGAGCACGCCTTCAGCAAGGATCCTGTCCCGTCGGCCACCGTCCTCGAGGGCCTGGGGATCCGGGGCGATGCCCACGCCGGCGTGACGGTGCAGCACCTCTTCCGCATGGCGAAGGACCCGACGACGCCGAACCTGCGCCAGGTCCACCTGATGCACGCCGAGCTGCACGACGAGCTCCGCGCCGCGGGGCACCCCGTGCAGGCCGGGAGCCTGGGCGAGAACCTCACCACCCGGGGTATCGCGCTGCTCGAGCTCCCGACGGGAGCTCGCCTTCGCGTCGGCTCGTCCGTGGTGCTCGAGGTGACCGGCCTGCGCAACCCGTGCTGGCAGATCGACGAGTTCTCGCCCGGTCTGCTCAAGCTCGTCCTGCGCAAGGAGGCCGACGGCACCGTCGTGCGCCGCAGCGGTGTGATGGCGGTGGTGGTCGACGGCGGCGAGGTGCGCCCCGGCGACACCATCGAGGTCGAGCTGCCGGACGGCCCGCGAGCGCCGCTCCAGCCGGTCTGAAGGTGGGCGCTCGGAGCCTGTGCGGCCGGTGCTCGCGGTCAGTGCTCCTCGAGGTGTGCCTTGGCCAGGGCCGGCGGCATCGGCTCGTAGCGCAGCATCTCCCGGGTGAAGACCCCCGTGCCGTGCGACACCGAGCGCAGGTCGATGGCGTAGCGGGTGATCTCCGTCTGCGGGACCTCGGCGTTGATGGTGGTGCGGCCGGGCACCCCCGGCTCGGTGCCGATGACCCGCCCGCGCCGGGTCTGCAGGTCGGTCATGACCGCGCCCACGTGCTCGTCGGCGACGACGACGGCGACCAGGTCCACCGGCTCGAGCAGCACCACCGTGGTGGGTGAGGCCGCGTCCCGGAGTGCGAGCGCTCCTGCCGTCTGGAACGCCATGTCGCTGGAGTCCACCGAGTGGGCCTTGCCGTCGGTCAGCGTGATGCGCACATCCACCATCGGGTAGCCGGCGATGACACCCTTCTCCAGCTGGGCGCGCACCCCCTTCTCCACGCTGGGGATGAACTGGCGGGGCACCGCCCCGCCGACGACCTTGTCCACGAACTCGAAGCCCGCGCCGCGCTCCAGCGGCTCCACGGTGATGTCGCAGATGGCGTACTGCCCGTGGCCCCCGCTCTGCTTGACGTGCCGGCCGTGCCCGCTGGCGGCGGCGACGAAGGTCTCCCGCAGTGCCACCTTGAGCGGCTCGGCCTCGACGTTGACGCCGTAGCGCTCCCGCAGCCGCTCGAGCAGCACGTCGACGTGGGCCTGGCCCATGGTCCAGAGCACGACCTGGTGGGTCTCGGCGTTGTGCTCCATCCGCATGGTCGGGTCCTCGGCCACCAGCCGCTGGAGGGCGGCGGCGAGCTTGTCCTCGTCGGACTTGGTGACCGGGTGGATCGCCACGGGCAGGAGCGGGTCCGGCAGCACCCACGGCTCGACGAGGGCGGGGGAGTCCTTGTCGCTCAACGTGTCGGCGGTCTCGGCCCGGGTCAGCTTGGCCACGACGACGATGTCCCCGGCGATGGCCGGCCCCTTGGGGCGCAGCACCTCGCCCAGCGGCGAGGAGAGCACGCCCACCTTCTCGTCGGCGTCGTGGTCGGGGTGGCCCTCGATGTCGTGCCCGGCGAACCGCTCCAGGTGGCCGGACACGTGCACCGTGCTGTCCGGGTGCAGCGTCCCGCTGAACACGCGCACGACGCTGACGCGGCCGACATACGGGTCGCTGGTGGTGCGGACGACCTCGGCGACCAGCGGCGCGGACGGGTCGCAGCGCAGCGCCGGCAGCGGGTCCCCGTCCGGGGTGGTGGCGCTCGGCAGCGGGTGCATGGTCGGGGGTGGGAACGCTGCTGCGACGAGGTGCAGCAGCTCGTGCACGCCGACCCCGACCAGGGTCGACAGCGGCACGACGGGGTAGAACGAGCCCCGGGAGACCGCGGTCAGCAGGTCGCTGATGACCGTGTCCAGCTCGACCTGCTCACCGGCGAGGTAGCGGTCGAGCAGGGTGTCGTCCTCGGACTCCTGGATGATCGCCTCGATCAGCTCCGAGCGGCGCGAGTCGATGGCGGTGCGCTCGGCGTCGCTGGCCTCCCTGGCACGGCGAGCGCCGGAGCTTGGGTCGTGCACCTGCTGGGTCAGCAGCCCGATGTTGCCGGTGACGGTGCCGTCGTCACCGGTCAGGGGCAGGTAGAGCGGCATCACCCCCTCACCAAGAACACGCTGGCAGGTTGCCAGCGTGTCCTCGAAGTCGGCCCGGTTCGCATCCAGCCGGGAGACCGCAATGGCCCTCGGCATGCCCACCGCCGCGCACTCCTCCCAGAGGAGCATCGTGGCCCCGTCGACGCCGTCGGTGGCGGACACGACGAAGATGGCGGCGTCGGCGGCGCGCAGCCCCGCCCGCAGCTCACCGACGAAGTCGGGGTAGCCGGGGGTGTCGATCAGGTTGACGACGACCTCGGGGCCGGCGGCATCGGTGCCGACCGAGGCCACGGACAGCTGGATCGAGCGGTCGTCGCTGGCCCGGGGCCGGTAGTCGGCGGTGGTCGCTGCGACCAGGGCCTCGAACAGGGCCGTCTTGCCGCCCCCGCTGTTGCCGACCAGGACGACGTTGCGCAGCTCCTGCGGCGTGCGAGCCGAAGGTCCGGGGGAGTTCGGGGCGTTCTTCGCGCTCATGTCGACACGATTGCCCCATCGCCGCGCCGGCACAACCCCTGAGCGCGCG
>DASSPC010000456.1:0-4171 GCA_035699865.1 Oryzihumus sp.
CGTTGACGGTGGCGCCGAGCAGCTCGACCGCCTTGGCGTCGTCACCGGTGAGCCGGCCGATCGCGCCGCCGAGCCGCTCACCGAAGTCGGAGAAGGACAGGTGCCCCTCGTCGGTGTCGATGCCCTCGCGCGGGACGTAGAGGTTCTGCGGCGTGGTGCACATCTGCCCGGAGTAGAGCGTCAGCGAGAACGCCAGGTTGCCCAGCACCCCGCGCAGGTTGTCGGTCGAGTCGACGACGATCGAGTTGACCCCCGCCTTCTCGGTGTAGACGAGCTTGCCCGAGCCCGCCGCCTCGCGCTCGAGCCAGGCGCCGAAGCCGGGGCCGCCGGTGTAGTCGATGATCGCGACCTCGGGGCGCTCGGCGAGCTCGCGGGCCAGGCCCTCGCCGTCGTCCTCGGCGGCAAGCTGGACCAGCGCCGGGTCGAAGCCGGCGTCGCGCAGCACCGACCTGGCGACGGCGACGCTGAGAGCCAGCGGCAGCACGGCGCGCGGGTGCGGCTTGACGATGACCGCGTTGCCGGTGGCCAGTGAGGCGAACAGGCCGGGGTAGCCGTTCCACGTCGGGAACGTGTTGCAGCCGATCACCAGCGCGATGCCGCGCGGCACGATGCGGTAGTCCTTCTGCATCCGGATCGGCGCGTCCTTGGCGGGCTTCTCCCAGACCACCGACTCCGGCACCCGCTCCTGCTCCACGAGCGCCGCGACGACCGACTCCAGCGCCCGGTCCTGCGCGTGCGGTCCGGCCGCCTGGAACGCCATGACGAACGGCTGCCCGGTCGTGTGCATGACGGCGTTGGCGATCTCGAAGGAGCGCTTGTTGATCGCGTCCACGACCTCGACGCAGACCGCGGCACGGGTCAGCGGACCGGCATCACGCCAGGCCGGCATCGCCGCCTGCGCCGCCGCGACCGCCGCGTCGACGTCCAGGCGCGGGTAGCGGACCCGCAGCCTCGGGCCGTAGGGCGAGACCTCGCTCCCGGCGAACGAGCCGTCGGTCGGCTGGTCTCCCAGGCCGGGGAAGTCCTCCCCCAGCCGCCCCTCGAAGGCGGAGCGGCCCTCCGAAGCCGCGTCCTCGCCGTACACACGCGGCGAGGGGGACTCGGGGTAGCGCGAGTAGAAGCTGCGCGCGGCCAGCGCGGCGCGGGCCTCCGCCAGCGTCTGCGCGTGCTTCTCGGACAGCGGGTGCGGGGTGTGCGTCACGGCCCAATCCTAACCACGGTCTTACACAACAACGACAAACCTGCAAATATGTGTCACATGTCTTCGCCGGCCCGCCAGACCGCCGTCCCGCATGCTCCCGTCGCCGTCGTCGGGGCCGGTGCGATGGGCTCGGGCATCGCCCAGGTCGCCGCCCAGGCCGGGCACCCGGTGCACCTCGTCGACGCCGTGGAAGGAGCCGCGGCGGCTGCCCGCGACCGGCTCGCCGCCACGCTGCAGCGCCTCGCCGACCGGGGGAAGACCTCTCAGGACCATGCTGCCTCCGCGACCGCCAACCTGCACGTCGTCGACCGCCCCGCGGACCTGCCCGCCTGCGCCCTGGTCATCGAGGCGGTGCGGGAGGACCTGGCCGACAAGCGGGCGCTGTTCGCCGAGCTGGCCGCGCACCAGCCGGCGGACACCCTGCTGGCCACCAACACCTCCAGCCTCGACGTCAGCGCCATCGCCGCCGGCCTGGACCACCCCGGCCGGGTGCTCGGCCTGCACTTCTTCAACCCGCCGCCGCTGATGCGCCTGGTCGAGGTCGTGCACGGCGAGGCCACCGACGAGGACGCCCTCGCGCGGGCCACCGAGCTCGTCCGCACCTGGGGCAAGACGCCGGTGCGGTGCACCTCCACCCCGGGCTTCATCGTCAACCGGGTCGCCCGCCCCTTCTACGGCGAGGCCCAGCGCATGGTCGAGGCCGGCGTCGCCGACCCGGCCACCATCGACCTCGCCCTGCGCGAGCACGGGGGCTTCCGGATGGGCCCGATGGAGCTGACCGACCTCATCGGGCAGGACGTCAACCTGGCCGTCGGCACCAGCGTCTGGGAGCAGACCGGTCGCGACCCGCGCTACGAGCCCACCGGCTACCAGCGCGGCCTCGTCGCCGAGGGACGGCTCGGCCGCAAGAGCGGCCGCGGTGTCTTCCGGTATGACGCGTCCGGGCAGCCGCTGGACGCCGCACCGGACGAGGCCCTGGCCCGCGAGCTCGCGACCGGGCCGGTGGTCACCAACCCGGTGGCCCGCACCGTGGCGATGCTGGTCAACGAGGCGCTCGACCTGGTCGACCGTGGCGATGCCACCGCCGAGGACGTCGACACGGCGATGCGGCTGGGCACCAACTACCCCCAGGGACCGGTCGCCTGGGGCCGGGAGGTCGGCCTGGACGTCATCGCGAACCAGCTGCGTGAGCTGGACGCCGCCTTCCCCGGCGGTCGCTACCGGCTCAGCCCCGCCCTGGCCGCGGCGGTCCGGGCGTGAGCGCCGACCTGACCCACGTGCAGCGGATGTGGGAGGACGACGACGCCTCGCGCGCGTTGGGCATGGAGGCGCTGCAGATCGACGTGGACCGGGCGCGGGTGCGGATGACCGTCACCGACGCGATGGTCAACGGGCACGACATCGCCCACGGCGGGTTCATCTTCACCCTCGCCGACTCCGCCTTCGCCCTGGCCTGCAACTCCCGCGGCGCGCTGACCGTGGCCGCCGGGGCCGACATCACCTTCGTCGCGCCCGCCCGCCGCGGCGACGTGCTGGTGGCGGACGCGACCCAGCGCGCGGCATACGGGCGCAGTGGCATCACCGACGTCACGGTCACCCGGGAGTCGGACGGGTCGACCATCGCGGAGTTCCGCGGCCGCTCGCGGTCGCTGCGCACCCAGGAGCACACATGAGCCTTCCCCCCATCTCGCCCCGTCCGGACCTGCTCGACGAGGCCGAGCACTGGAGTCTCGACGAGCTGCGCGCCACCCAGCTGACCCGGCTGCAGTGGACCGTGCAACACGCCTACGACAACGTGCCGCACTACCGGAAGGCCCTGGACGACAAGGGGTTCCACCCCTCGCAGGTCACGGCCCTGGAGGACGTGCGGCACCTGCCGTTCACGACCAAGGCCGACCTGCGCGCCAACTACCCGTTCGGCATGTTCGCGGTGCCGCGCGCCCAGGTCTCGCGCATCCACGCCTCCAGCGGCACCACCGGCAAGCCGACCGTCGTGGGCTACACCGCCGGCGACATCCGCACGTGGTCGGCCATCGTGGCCCGTTCGCTGCGCGCCGCCGGGGCCCGGCCGGGCGACGCTGTGCACGTGGCCTACGGCTACGGCCTGTTCACCGGCGGCCTCGGCGCCCACTACGGCGCGGAGGCGCTGGGCTGCACCGTGATCCCCATGTCGGGCGGGCAGACCGAGAAGCAGGTGCAGCTCATCACCGACTTGCGCCCGCGCGTGATCATGGTGACCCCGTCCTACTTCCTGTCCATCCTCGACGAGATGGAGCGCGTCGGCATCGACCCGCGCGAGTCCTCCCTGGAGATCGGGGTGTTCGGCGCCGAGCCGTGGACCGAGGCGATGCGCCAGGAGATCCAGCAGCGGGCCGGGATGCACGCGGTCGACATCTTCGGCCTCTCGGAGGTGATGGGCCCGGGCGTGGCCCAGGAGTGCGTCGAGACCAAGGACGGCCTGCACATCTGGGAGGACCACTTCTACCCCGAGGTGGTCAACCCGCTGACCGACGAGCCGGTCGCGGACGGGCAGGTCGGCGAGCTGGTCTTCACCTCGCTGACCAAGCAGGCCATGCCGGTGCTGCGCTACCGCACCCGTGACCTGACCCGGCTGCTGCCGGGCACCGCGCGGCCCGGGTTCCGCCGGATGGAGAAGGTCACCGGGCGCACCGACGACATGATGATCGTGCGCGGGGTCAACGTGTTCCCCACGCAGGTCGAGGAGATCGTGCTGTCGGTCCCCGGGCTGTCGCCGTACTTCCAGTGCGTGCTCACCCGGCCCGGCCGCCTCGACGAGCTGACCGTCAACGTCGAGGCCGCAGCCGACGCCGGCGACCTGGACCGCGAGGCCGTCGCCCGCGAGGTGCAGCACCACATCAAGAGCCGGATCGGCACCAGCGCCCGCGTGCACATCCTCGACCCCGGCGGCATCGAGCGGTCGGTGGGCAAGGCACGGCGGATCGTCGACGA
>DASSPC010000457.1:0-4751 GCA_035699865.1 Oryzihumus sp.
GGACGGCCAGGTGGGCCCGATCGGTGGCATCGCCCAGAAGATGGTCGGGGCCCGTCGCGACGGGGCACGCTGGTTCCTGGCCCCCGCGGACAACTGCAACGAGGTCGTCGGGCACGTCCCCGACGGGCTCACCGTGGTGCGGGTCGGGACGTTCGGCCAGGCCCGCGACGCCGTGGAGTCGATCGCCGCGCACCAGACCGGCACCCTGCCGCACTGCACGGCGACGGCCGCCGCGCGCTGAGGCACGCGGCATACCGGGGGAGGGAGCGGGGTCAGTCCTCCAGCGACGCGGCGAGGGCGTGCACCAGCCCGGGGGCGATGTCCGAGCCCATGGCGACCTTGTCGTCGGAGTCGTGCTCGCGCTGGCGCAGCAGGCAGGTGGACTCCCCGTCGCGCAGCACGGCGACGAGCAGGCGCACGTCCTTGCGCTCGGGGTGGGCGGCCAGGGCCTCAGTGGCCTGCTCGGGGTTGTCCGGCAGGTCCCGCTCGGCCTCCGGCGGCACCACGATCCGCTCCACGGCCAGAGCCACGCCGTCGACCTCCCCGGGCCACGCGAGCCGGCCGAGCAGGGACTCCAGCGACGAGGTGTGGGGCAGGTTCTCCTGCTCGATGGCGGTGTAGCCGTCGGGGTCGTCGCCCTCGGGGACCTGGCCGCGCAGGTGCGGCTCGCGGGCCAGCAGGTCCTGGGTGCGCACCAGGGCGAACAGGCGCGGCGGCTGGTCCCACCCGGCGGAGGCCACGTGGCGCTCCGTCTCCACGGCCGAGGTCACGAGCGGGCTGAACACCGGTTGGAAGGCACTGGTCACGCGACCATCGTCCCGCATGGCGCCCAGGGACGTGGGTCGCGGGGTGGCACGGGGCAAACGGCCCGGGAACCGCGGGCGTCCTGAGTAAGTTGGACTCATGTCGGGCACGCGCGCACGAGCGCGGCCCCGAGTGAGATGAGCGTGCTGGTGAGTCATCGAGAATGGTTCGACCGCGGCGACGACGGTGGTTCGGGGGGATCCGGCCGGCCGGCGTCGCCGCCGTTCCGGGTGCGGCGTCCGGGCCCGCTCGGCCCGACCCTGGCGATCCTCGTCGCCCTCATCGTGCTCGTGGTCCTGGCCTCGCAGCTGTGGACCGATGTGCTGTGGTTCGACAGCATCGGCTTCGAGCGGGTCTTCACCACCGAGCTGACCACCAAGACCCTGCTGTTCGTCGGTGGCGGCCTGGTGACCGCCGGGCTGGTGGCCTCCAGCCTGGTCATCGCCTACCGGCAGCGGCCGGTCTACGCCCCGGTCTCCCCCGAGCAGCAGAACCTCGACCACTACCGGGAGATGCTCGACCCGGTGCGCAAGCTGGGCACCATCGGCATCCCGGCGGTCCTGGGCCTGTTCGCCGGGTCCGCGGCCGCGTCGCAGTGGCAGACCTGGCTGCTGTGGGCCAACCGCGTCCCGTTCGGCAAGAAGGACGCCCAGTTCGGCCTGGACATCGGCTTCTTCGTCTTCACCCTGCCGTGGCTGCGCTTCCTCATCGGCTTCCTGACCATGGCGCTCGTGCTCGCCACGGCCGCGGCCGCGCTGACGCACTACGTCTACGGCGGGCTGCGGCTGCAGGGCCGCGGGGAGCGCACCACGACCGCCGCGCGGATCCACCTGTCGCTGCTGCTCGCCGCGCTGGTGCTGGTGCGTGCCGCGAGCTACTGGCTGGACCGCTACTCGCTGACCACCCAGGACTCCCGGCTGATCACCGGCATCACCTACACCGATGCCCACGCCGTCATGCCGACCAAGGCGATCCTGGCGGTGGCGGCCGTGATGTGCGCGGCGCTGTTCGTGGCGACCATCTGGACCAAGTCGTGGCGGCTGCCGATCGTGGGCGTCTCGCTGCTCGTGGTCTGCGCCGTGGTCGTCGGCGGGATCTACCCGGCGCTGGTGCAGAGCCTGAAGGTCAAGCCCTCGGAGAAGTCCCTCGAGGCGCCGTACATCGACCGCAACATCAAGGCCACCCGTGACGCCTACGGCCTGACCTCAGCGCAGGTGCAGCCCTACCAGGCCGAGACCACGGTCTCCCAGGGGCAGCTGCGCAACGACGCCGACACCATCCCCGGCATCCGCCTGGTCGACCCGGCCCTGGTGTCCCCGACGTTCAAGCAGCTGCAGGCGGTCAAGTCCTACTACCAGTTCCCGGACGCGCTCGACGTCGACCGCTACCCCGTGAACGGCAAGCTCAACGACACGGTCATCGCGGTCCGTGAGCTCGACCTGGCCGGGGTGCCCGACTCCCAACGCGGCTGGGTCAACGACCACACCGTCTACACGCACGGCTTCGGCGTGGTCGCCGCCTACGGCAACAAGCGAGGCGACGACGGCCAGCCCGTGTTCTTCGAGCAGAACATCCCCCCGAGCGGGGCGCTGGGCAGCTTCGAGCCGCGGGTCTACTTCGGGGAGTCCTCGCCGGACTACTCGATCGTCGGCGGCCCGGCCAACGGCCCCAAGCGCGAGCTGGACTACCCCGACTCCAGCGTCAACGGCCAGCAGAACACCACCTACACCGGCAAGGGTGGCGTGGCGATCGGCTCCTTCCTGCGGCAGGCGGCCTACGCGATCAAGTACCGCGAGCTGAAGATCATGCTCTCGGACACGGTCAACAGCCAGTCGCGCATCCTCGACGACCGCACCCCGCGCGAGCGGGTGCAGAAGGTCGCCCCGTGGCTGACCCTCGACGGCAACCCCTACCCGGCGGTCATCGACGGGCGGATCCAGTGGATCGTCGACGGCTACACCACCTCGAGCAACTACCCGTACTCGCGGCTGCAGTCCATCGACAACGCCACCTCCGACTCGCTGACCTCGCGCTCGACCAGCGTCACCGCGCTGGAGCAGGGTCAGGTCAACTACATCCGCAACTCGGTCAAGGCCACGGTCGACGCGTATGACGGGTCGGTCCACCTCTACGCGTGGGACAACCAGGACCCGCTGCTCAAGGCGTGGTCCAAGGCGTTCCCCGGCACGATCGAGCCGATGAGCGCGATCAAGGGCTCGCTCATGGCTCACCTGCGCTACCCCGAGGACCTGTTCAAGGTGCAGCGCCTCATGCTGGCCCGCTACCACGTCACCGACGCCGGCTCGTTCTACGGCGGCCAGGACTTCTGGCGGGTGCCGTCCGACCCGACGCAGGAGCAGAAGGTCGTCGACCAGCCGCCGTACTACCTCAGCGTGGCGATGCCCGGGCAGAGCGCGCCGACGTTCTCGCTGACGACGACGTTCATGCCCCAGGGCGACCGACAGGTGCTCGCGGGGTTCATGGCGGTCGACGCCGACGCGGGCAGCACGACCGGGCAACGCCGGGCGGACTACGGCGCGATGCGGCTGCTGGACCTGCCGCGCGACACCACGGTGCGCGGGCCCGGCCAGGTGCAGAACGACATCGAGTCCTCCAACATCGGCTCGCCGCGGTTCACCCAGACGCTGTCGCAGTTCCTGTCGCTGAACCGGCAGGGCGGCTCCCACGTCGACCTGGGCAACCTGCTGACGTTGCCTGTCGGAGGCGGCCTGCTCTACGTCGAGCCGATCTACGTCAGCGGCACCGCCGGCTCGTCCTACCCGCTGTCGCGGGTCGTGGTGGTCGCGTTCGGGGACAAGCTGGCCTGGTCGGACACCCTCACCGGGGCGCTCGACGGCCTGTTCGGCGGCAACGCCGGTGCCGTCGCCGGCGACTCCGGCTCCGGTGGCACCACCACAGGCCCGGGCACGGGTTCCACGGGCACGGGCAGTGCGGGGTCCTCGACCGCACTGGCCAAGGCGCTCGCCGATGCCCAGCGCGCGTATGCCGCGGGCCAGGACGCGCTCAAGAGGGGCGACTTCGCGGCATACGGGCAGGCGCAGAAGGACCTGCAGGACGCGATCTCCCGCGCCGTCGCCGCCCAGCCCAAGGGTGGGTCGGTCACCGTCAGCCCGTCACCGTCGCCGTCGGCCACGGCCAAGCCTTCCGGGACGGCCACGGGCACCGGCTGAGCAGGCGATTTGCCCCGGCCGCACCCCTCGCGTAATGTTCAGTTCACCGACGCGGGGTGGAGCAGCTCGGTAGCTCGCCGGGCTCATAACCCGGAGGTCGCAGGTTCAAATCCTGCCCCCGCTACCAAACGCGTCAGCGACAGAAGGCCCGGACCACTCGGTCCGGGCCTTCTGTGTGTCTGCGGGCACGGTTTCGCGGCGAGCATCATGCTGCCGCGGTCCCTCCTTCGGCGACGAGGTCCCTGCCATCATGGACGCCGACCCGACGAGGCGGTCCGCCGCCTACGCCGGACGCCGTCCCACGGCTGCCTGAGGAGACCCACGATGCAGATGCCCAAGCCGACCGAGGCGGACAAGGATCACTTCCGCAGCCTGCTCCCTGAAGGTCCCGGTGTCGTGGTCAAGCCGATGTTCGGCAACCTCGGCGCGTTCGTCAACGGCAACATGTTCGCGGGCCTGTTCGGGTCAGCGGTTGGTGTGAAGCTGGCGGCCGACGACCTGGCCGAGCTGGCGTCGGTGGAGGGCGCGGGACCGTTCGGCCCAGTAGAGCGACCGATGGGTGGATACCTCTCGTTGCCGCCCACGTTGACCCATGAGCAGGCAGCCGTATGGGTGCAGAAGGCACAGGAGTACGTGGCGACCCTGCCGCCGAAGGATCGGAAGAAGTAGCCCCGAAGGCGTTCTTGGCCAGGTCGCAGGCAGCCTTCAGGCACTCCGGATCCACGCTGGACCTGTCGGCCGCCGCCGCTGCCAGCT
>DASSPC010000458.1:0-2043 GCA_035699865.1 Oryzihumus sp.
TCGATCTCCTCGTGGGTGCGGCCCACGAAGTTCCACCACATGACGATCTCCTCCTCGAACGGCACGCCGCCGAGCAGCAGCACCCGCGCGTCCGCCGAGAGCGCGAGGTCGAGCTCGTCGCGCTGCAGCCCGAGATAGAGCGCCTGCCCGGCCTCGACCACCGTCCGCCCGACGCGGGCCTCCCCCGCGAGCGGGATGAGCATGTGCTCGTAGGCCGGGTCCAGCGGCAGGCGTCCGGCCCGCCTCCCGGGGGCGGCCGGCGCGAGCTCGGCACCGAGCAGCGGGGTCACGCCCTGGGCCGGGGCGACCACGTCACCGAGCGCGCCGATGAAGACCTGGGCGCGCAGGCCGTCGACCTCGAGCAGCGGGGCCGGCTCGTGCAACGTGAAGGCGTGCCCGTCGTGCCGGGCTTGCTCGGGCAGGGCGACCCACAGCTGGGCGCCGTGCAGCACCGGGCCGTGGTCGGGCGGGGAGTTCTCGGAGTGGGCGATGCCGTGCCCGGCGGTCATCACCGCGGCCCGACCCGGCTCGACCAGGGCGGTGGTGCCGAGGCTGTCGCGGTGCAGCACGGTGCCACGGACCAGCCAGCTGACCGTCTGCAGCCCCATGTGCGGGTGCGGCGGGACCGACATGCCCTCCTGGCCGCGCACGTCGTTGGGGCCGTAGATGTCGGCGAAGCACCACGCCCCGACCATGCGCCGCTCCCGGTGCGGCAGCAGCCGCAGCACCTCGTTGCGCGGGCTGATCATGGCGTGGATGGCGTCGTAGCGCTGGAGCACGAGGCCGGGGCTGGACTCCCGGTCGGGGCACCCGGCATACAGGTCGGCGGTGGCCACGTTGCTCATGGCAGCAACGGTATGCCTGCCACCGATAAACTGGCTGTGGTGCGCCGGGAAGCCTGGTCGGCATTGCTCACCGACCCCTGATGCGGAAGGCCACACCGTGACCACTCCCCCGCTCCGCCCCCGGCTCCTGCGCCGCTCGACCTGGCCTGAGGTCCAGCGCGTCACCGCCGCCCTGCGCACCGAGACGGTCGGCGGCATCCTGCTGCTCGTCGCCGCAGTGGTCGCCATCGTCTGGGCCAACAGCCCGTGGAGCGAGGCGTATGCCGCGCTGCGGGACCTGCGCGTCGGGCCGGCGTCCCTCCACCTCGACCTCAGCCTCGCCCAGTGGGCCTCCGACGGGCTGCTCGCGGTCTTCTTCTTCGTCGCGGGGGTCGAGCTCAAGCGCGAGTTCGTCGTCGGCGACCTCGCCGACCCGGCCAAGGCGGCCCTGCCGATCGCCGCCGCCCTGTGCGGGGTCGCCCTGCCCGCGGTGCTCTTCGCGCTCACCTCCCGGGCGGTCGGCCCGGTCGGCGGGGACGTGCTGCGCGGCTGGGCGGTGCCGACCGCGACCGACATCGCCTTCGCCCTCGCGGTCCTGGCGGTGATCAACACGCACCTGCCGTCGGCGCTGCGCTCGTTCCTGCTCACGCTGGCCGTCGTCGACGACCTCGTGGCCATCACGATCATCGCGCTCTTCTACACCGACCACCTCGACGTCCCCGCCCTGCTGCTGGCGCTGGTCCCCTTGGCGTTGTTCGGGTTCCTGGTCCACCGGCGGGTCGACCGCTGGTGGCTGCTGGTGCCGGTCGCGGTCCTCGCCTGGACCCTGGTGCACGCCAGCGGCATCCATGCCACCGTCGCCGGGGTGACCATGGGGCTGCTGGTCCCGGTCCGGACCGGGCCACGGGACCCGGCCGGCCGGCATACCCTCGCGGACCGGTTCGAGCACCGGCTGCGGCCCTTCTCCGCCGGGTTCGCCGTGCCGGTGTTCGCGTTCATGGCCGCCGGGGTCACCGTCGTCGGCGGCGGGCTCGGTGGCGCCCTGGGCGACCCGGCTGCCATCGGGGTCGTGGTCGGGCTCGTGCTCGGCAAGATGCTCGGGGTGTTCGGCGGCACGTGGGGCTTCGCCCGGTTCACCCGCGCCGAGCTCGACAGCGACCTCGCCTGGGCCGACGTGTTCGGCCTGTCCCTGCTCGCCGGGATCGGCTTCACCGTGTCG
>DASSPC010000459.1:0-3269 GCA_035699865.1 Oryzihumus sp.
CGACGCGACCTGCCTCGGCCGCGATCCGCGCGTGAGCGGGTCACTCAAGAGCCTTCCTGTACCGGCCCGGGCACCGCGCATCGCGCGTACACCCGGATGTAACCGGGGGAGTGTAGACGGACGACATGGGAGTTCCCCAAAACTACCTGAGCCGTCAGGCAAGCGTCTCGACGCTGAGCTGGCCCTCGGCATACCGCCGGCGCAGGACCTTCTTGTCGAACTTCCCGACGCTGGTCTTGGGCACCTCGTCGATGAACGCCCACCGCTCCGGCACCTGCCAGTGGGCCAGCCTGGCGGCCAGGAACTCCTGCAGCTCCGTCGCGCCGACGGTGGCCCCGGGAGCGCGCACCACGGTGGCGAGCGGCCGCTCCCCCCACTTCTCGTCCGGCACGCCGACCACAGAGGCCTCGACCACCTCGGGGTGGGCCATCAGGGCGTTCTCGAGGTCGACCGAGGAGATCCACTCGCCGCCGGACTTGATGACGTCCTTGGCGCGGTCGGTCAGGACGAGGAACCCGTCGGGCGTCAGCGAGCCGACGTCGCCGGTGCGCAACCAGCCGTCATCGAACTTGCTCTCGGCGTCGGCGCGCTCGGCCTCGGTGTTCTGGCCGTTGTCGTAGTAGGAGCCGGTGATCCACGGCCCGCGCACCTCGACCTCGCCGACGCTGGTGCCGTCCCACGGCTGCTCGGCGCCGTCCGGCCCGACGAGGCGGTAGTCCAGCGACAGGGCGACCCGCCCCTGGGTCTCCCGGTAGCGCCAGTGCTCCTCACCGGTGGTGCCCACCGGGGCGACCGCCGTCGAGCCCAACGGGGACATCTCGGTCATCCCCCAGGCGTGGACCACGGTGACGCCGTGCCGCTCCTGCATCGCCCGCATCAGCGCCGGCGGGCAGGCCGAGCCACCGACGACGACCGACCGCACCGACGAGCAGTCGGTGGGGTTCTCGTCCAGGTAGCGCAGCAGGTCGTTCCAGATGGTCGGCACCGCGCCACCACCGGTGACCTTCTCGGTCTCGATCATCCGCGCCAGCGGCTCGGCCTGCAGGAACCGGTCCGGCAGGATCAGCGAGGCTCCGGCCATGAGCGCGGCGTAGGGCAGGCCCCAGGCGTTGGCGTGGAACATCGGGACCACGGCGAGCAGCCGGTCGCCCTGGCGGATGTCGAGGCTGGTCGGCATGCAGACCTGCATCGTGTGCAGGTAGTTGGAGCGGTGGGAGTAGACGACACCCTTGGGGTTGCCCGTGGTGCCGGAGGTGTAGCACATCGACGACGCCGAGGCCTCGTCCAGCTCGGGCCAGTCGAAGGTGTCGGGCTGGCCGGAGAGCAGCTCGTCCCAGTCGTGCACGCCCTCGATCCGGTCGCTGGCCCCCGCCAGGGCGTCGCGGACCTCGTCGGGGACCGGCCCGTTGACGATGACGTGGCGGATGGTGGCCAGGTGCGGCAGCAGCCTGCTGAACGGCGCGGCGAGGGAGTTGTCGACGATGACGACCTGGTTCTCCGCGTGGTTGGTCACGTAGATGACCTGCTCGGGGAAGAGCCGGATGTTGACCGCGTGCAGGACGGCACCCATCGAGGGCACGGCCAGGTAGCTGATCAGGTGCTCGGCGTTGTTCCACATGAACGTCGCGACGCGCTGGTCGCCGTCGATCCCGAGACCGCGCAGGGCGTGAGCCAGCTGGGCGGCCTTGCGGCCCACCTCGGCGTAGGACGTGCGCCTCGGTCCCTCGGCGGTCCAGGTGACTGCCTCCTGGTCGGCATGCATGCGCGTGCCGTTGAGGAGGATGCGGGAGATGAGCAGCTGGGTGTCCTGCATGGTGCTCTTCATGGCTGGAGCCTGCCATGCGCGACGTCCTCACGGGAGTGTCCGAGGTCACGGCGTTTCGGGACAACCCAGTCGGATGAGGTTTGATGGCCCCCATGAATCGACGCATCCTCCTCCCCTCGATCGTGGGCGGGGTCCTCGTGGTGGGCGCGGCGGCCGGGGGGTTCGTCCTGCTCCACCAGCGCGAGGCGGCGCGCGACGACCGCGCGGCCACCACCGCGGCGACGTCCTTCGCCCGCGCCTGGACCGCTCGCAAGCTCGACGACCCGATCGCGACGTATGCCGGGTCCTCGCCGAAGCAGGTCGCGGCCAGCTTCCGCATGACCACCGGCCCGCTGGGTGCCGTGCCGGTCAAGGTCACCGTGACCGACGTCAGCCGCAACGGCGAGACCGGCACGGCGCAGCTGCACGTGGCGTGGCAGGTCGGCACGGGGCGGACGTGGGCCTACGACGAGTCGGTCGGCCTGAAGAAGACCGGCCAGGCGTGGGGGGTCGTCGCCGACGGCAAGACGTCGCTGTGGCACCCCAAGGTGCCGGCGGGGACGGCCCTGTCCTTCGAGCACACCTGGGGCAAGCGCGGCGACATCCTGGACCGCAACGGCCAGCCCCTGCTGACCACCGGCACGGTCTACGACATCGGGCTCGACCCCTCGCGGGCGACGCCGCAGGCCGCGGCCGAGGTGGAGAAGCTGACGCAGTCGGCCCCCGGATCCCTGGTCACCGCTCTGGCCAAGGCCAAGGCGGCGAAGTCCTCGCAGGTGATCGACGTGATCACCTACCGCGAGCGCGACTTCGCGCCGATCAAGGCCCGTCTGGACGCCCTGCCGGGGGTCGTCCACCCCACCCGGGACCAGCCACTGGCCGAGAGCCGCACGTTCGCGCAGCCGCTGCTCGGCTCCTACGGCATGGTCAGCGCAGACCGGATCCAGGCCAGCAACGGCCGGTTCGCAGTCGGCGACCGCGCCGGCCTGACCGGGGTCCAGGGTGCGTACGACTCGGTTCTCGGCGGCACGCCGGGCATCTCGATCCGGGTCGGCGGCGCGACGGGGCAGAAGCTCTTCGAGGTGCCGGCCAAGGACGGCACCTCGGTCACCATGACGCTCGACCCGAAGGTCCAGCGGGCCGCGGAGGCGGCCCTGACCGGCAGCAAGGCCGTCCCGTCGGCGCTGGTCGCGGTCAACGTCAAGACCGGTGAGCTGGTCGCGGTGGCCAACAGCGCCGGCCAGAGCATCGACAGCGCCCTGCGCGGCCAGTACGCCCCCGGCTCGACCCTCAAGGTGGCCACGACCTACGCCCTGCTCACGCACGGCCTGACGCCCTCGACCCCGGTGAACTGCCCGCCGAAGGTCACCGTCGAGGGCACGACGATGCAGAACTACGAGGGCGAGAAGTTCGGCACCGTGCCGTTCTCCCAGGACTTCGCCAAGTCCTGCAACACCGCGTTCAT
>DASSPC010000460.1:0-2309 GCA_035699865.1 Oryzihumus sp.
GAAGGGGCCTGTCACCTGCGCGCCGACCCGCTGGTCGAAGTCGGTGATCGTGTCGGGAAGGCACTGCATGCGCACGTTCAGGTCACGGCCGGGCGTGGTCGGCACGGTGATCGTGCCCTTGAGCCGCTCAAGCGCGGGCGCGGACACGACAACCAGCCTCTTGAAGCCGGCGCTGTACTCCGGGAAGTCAGCCCCTGCCTCGACCACCCGGAACGGGCCAGTGTGGGCCGGTTCCGAGCTGTGGCGGCCCACGTGGGTGCCGGCGAGCACCCCACCAGCGAGGATCAGCACCGCGGCCGCGCCGGCGAGCACGGCGCGGCGCCGGCGGGCCGCCTGCACCCGGGCGGTGGCGCCGGCGACGAGGGCGTCGGCCGGGGGAGCCGCCGACGCGTCGGCCTCGTCCTGCAGGACGTGGCGCAGGTCGTCCAGGGTCGGGTTCATCGGGTCCACTCCTTCCGCGAGGTGTCGACGGGTGTGGCCGGCTCGCGCAGCGGGTCGGACACCCGCAGCGCCGCCAGGGCCTTGGCGGTCTGGGACTTCACCGTGCCGACCGCGATCCCGAGGGTCTCGGCGGTCTGGGCCTCGGTGAGGTCGTGGAAGTAGCGCAGCACGATGACCGCGCGCTGCCGCGGCGGCAGCGTCGCCAGGGCGGCCACCAGGGACGCCCGCAGCGTCACCTGGTCGTCATGCCCGGCACCGGCGGGCTCCGGCAGGTCCGCGGTGGGGACCTCACCCCGCCAGCGCCGGCGCCAGCCGGAGGCGAACTCGTTGACGATGATCCGGCGGACGTAGGCCTCGCGGTCCCCCTCGATGCGCCCCCAGGCCCGCCACGCCTTGGCCAGCGCGGTCTGGACGAGGTCCTCGGCGGAGGCATGCTGGCGGGTGAGCAGCACCGCCGTGCGGTGCAGGGCCGGGCCGCGGGCGACGACGAAGTCGACGAACCCCTCCGGTGGTGATCCCCTCATGCCCCTGCGACCCCCTGGACCTCGACAAAGGTTGCCCCGCCGGGGCGGGAGGGTCCCGAGTCTGGACCATCACGACGCCGGCGGCCCGGAACCGCGAGGGTTCCGGGCCGCCGGTGCAGGTTCCTGCAAAGGGCCTCAGCTGCGCAGGGCGCCGCCGCCGTAGGGAGGCACCAGCTGCGGCGCGCGGACCCCGGCCCGGTCGAGGGTGGCCTTGACCCGCTCGCGCAGCTCGCGCGATACGGGGACGCCTTCATTCGCCGCGCACCGGGCGACGATGCGGACCGTGATCACGCCACCGGTCATGGACTCCACGCCGACCACCTCGGGCTCGTCGAGCAGGCGCGCGGACCAGGCCTCGTCCTCGGTCATGCCGTGCACGGCCTCCCGGATGAGCGGGAGCACGCGGTCGAGGCTCTCGTCGTAAGGAACCGGGATGTCGGCCAGGGCGGTGGACCAGCCCTGGGAACGGTTGGCGACCCGCGTGATGGCGCCGTTGCGGACGTACCAGATGACCCCGTTGCCGTCGCGGACCCGCGTGATCCGCAGGGTGACGTCCTCGACCTCGCCGATCACCTCACCGGTGTCGACGATGTCGCCGACGCCGTACTGGTCCTCGGCGATCATGAAGATGCCCGAGATGAAGTCCTTGACCAGGCTCTGGGCACCGAACGCGATGGCGACACCGCCGACGCCGGCGGAGGTCAGCAGCGGCGCGAGGGGGAGCCCGACCTCCTGCAGCACGGTCAGCAGGGTGACCACGAAGATCACGACGGTGGCGATGCTGCGCAGCAGGGTGCCGAGGGTCGTCAGGCGCTGGCGCTGGCGCTCACGCACGACCCCCGTGGCATGCGCGAGGACCATGACCTTCCGTCGCGGGACGGCGTCGTCAGGACGGGGGGACGTCTTCACGGCGCCGCTGCGCAGCAGCCGCGCGATGAGGCGGTGGACCAGCCATCGCGCCGCGAGGCCGGCGACGACGGTGACGATGACCTTGAGCGGGGTGCCGGAGAGCCAGTGCCAGAAGCCGCCCCACGTCAGGGAGTCGATCTGCTTGAGGATTCCGTTCAACAACACCATGGCCCCATCCTTGCGAAGGGAACCGCGAGTGCCGAATCGCCACTCGTGAAAGAGTGGTGGCCCGCGACCCATCTCACAGGAAGGGGACCCGTGAGCACTCCAGCACCGTCGCCGGAGCTGACCGAGCTGGCGCGCGCCCACGGCGTCGCCACGGAGTACTGGGACTGGCAGGGCAACCACGTGGTCGTCAGTGAGTCGACCATCGTCGCCGTCCTGGCCGCGCTCGGGGTCGACGCGTCGTCCGGGGACCGCGCACGGGCGGCGCTG
>DASSPC010000461.1:0-2444 GCA_035699865.1 Oryzihumus sp.
CGGTCGGCGGTCCAGCGGTGCCTGCGGCGACCCGCCCGCGGACCCCGCAGCGGCGCTCCCGACCGGGCGCCAGGCCACGGCCACCCCGGCCGTGGTCCACCACAGCGTGGGGCCAAAGGCCAGTGCCGCCAGCTGCCCGGCGGTCAGGGCGGGGTGGCGCAGCGCAATGTCCTCCAGCGACCGCTGCGCCACCGAGGCGTCCTCGCGTCCGGCGGCCAGCAGCCCGGCCAGGTCTCCCCCGGACGCCTCCCGGGCGAACCGGTCCAGTGTGCCGACCGCGGTGCGCACCCAGATGTCGGCGTCCCGGCAACGGGTCACGAGCAGCCGGGCGACCGCCATGACCGAGGGCTCGGCCAGCAGGGCCGACTCGCGGCGGCCGGCGAGCGCCGCCCGCACGGCCTCCTCGGTGCCCCTCATCGCAGCCACGCCGGGGCGGCGGTCACAGGTCCCTCGTTGACCTGGCGGGAGATCTCCTCGGCGATGAAGTGGTCACGGATGTCCACGCGACATCGGGCCACCCCCGGCAGGGCCTCGACCCGGCGCCGGACCTCCCGGCCGATGTCGATGGCGAACGGCGAGGGGCACAGCGGCGAGGTGAGGTGGTAGCGCACGGTCACCGTGCCGGCGGCGTCGGCGCCCACCTCGTCGAGCAGGTCCAGGTCGGCGAGCGTCCGGCGGATCTCCGGGTCCGGGACGCTGCCCGCCGCGACCCGTGCGGCGGCCAGGTCCACGGCGGGGAGGTGGGCACCTGGCATACCGGTCACCGCGGCGTGCCGGCGACGCCGGTCTCGGTCTCGGCGGCCTCCCCCGCTGCCTGCGCCGGGATGTGCGCGATCCGCTCCTCGCGGCGGACGTCGAACTCGTCGCCCTTGAGCTCCTTGAGCCTGGCCTCGGTGTCGATGCCGTAGAGCCGGGCGATGTTGCCGCCGATGATCTTCTCCTTGACCTCGTCGGTGAGGGACACGCCGTACTCGTCCTCGATGTCGGCCGGGATCTGGAAGGCCATGAAGTCGTCGAGCTGCCACTGGGGGTACCAGATCGGGAAGTCGGTGCCGTAGATGATCCGGTCGGGGCCGAGCCAGAACAGCAGGTTGGCCATCACGTTGCCGAAGAAGCGCGGCCGGTTGTGCACGAAGGCCAGCGCCACGGCGAGCGAGGCGTAGACGTTGGGGCTGCGCGCCGAGAGCCAGCAGAAGTCGTCCAGCCGCGGCAGGCCGACGTGGTCGACGATGAAGTTCAGCTCGGGGTAGAGCGTGGACGGCTCGTCGATGTCGCGGACGTCGAACCGCTCGAGCGCCAGCGGCTCCACGGCCGGGCCCTTGTGGAAGTGCATGTTGGTGATGCCGAGCTCGATGCACCGCTCGTACAGCGGGAAGACCATGGGGTCGTTGGCCTTCCAGCCGCGCGACTCCCCGCGCCACTCGGCGGTGTACCACTTGAAGCCCTTCATGCCGAGGTCGTTGACCTGGTGGTCGACCTGCTCGAGGGCGTCCGGCGAGCGCGGGTCGATACCGCCGAGGGCGATCAGCCGGTTCGGCGCGCGCTTGACGAGCTCGGCGTTGCGCTCGGGGTTGACGAAGCCGGTCTTGTAGAAGTCCATGAGGACCTGCGTGGACAGGATCGCCATGTCCGCGTCGCCCTGGACGAACATCGTGTCGAGGTACCAGTCGGGGTCGACCTTGCGGAACTGCGTGTCGTAGTCCATGGTCCACTGCGGCTGCCCGGTCGGGTTGAAGCCGGTGTGGAAGGCGTAGAACGTCTCGATGAAGGCGTCGCCGTACTTGTTCTTCGTGTTCTCCGGGCTGGCGTCCCAGTAGCCCGTGTGCGCGTCCATACAGAACTTGCCGTTCTTCATGCGAGCTCCTCCGGTCTCGTGCCGCAGGGAGAGAGCCACCCCGGTTCGCCCCACTGTCGAGCAAACACCTCGACCCGGTCACGGGATGAGTGGCCAAGGTCCCTTGCGCGCGACGATGGGGTGTCCTTCCCGGTATGCCGGGTGGCTGGCTGCCGCGTGCTGCCTGCCGTGCGGTCGTGCGCCGGGCCGCGGGGCCTGGCCGCGCGGCCGGGCCGGGCGCTGGGGACGTTGCGCCCTACCTGCGTCATCCGGCCGCGACGAGAGTGAGGCCTGGCGGGCCCGGCACCGGGCTCCCGCCCCGGGGGACCATCGAGGGAGGACACCACTCATGAAGGCACTCGTCTACCACGGACCCGGCCAGAAGGCGTGGGAGGAGGTCCCGGACCCGGTGATCATCGACCCGACCGACGTCATCGTCCGGGTCGAGACCACGACGATCTGCGGCACGGACCTGCACATCCTCAAGGGCGACGTCCCCGCCGTGACCGACGGGCGCATCCTCGGGCACGAGGGCGTCGGCACGGTGACCGAGGTCGGCTCGGCGGTCTCGAGCGTGGCGGTCGGCGACCGGGTGATCATCTCGTGCATC
>DASSPC010000462.1:0-3912 GCA_035699865.1 Oryzihumus sp.
GGCTCAGGCGACGCCGGGCTGGTGCTCGGCCGCCATGTTGGCGCGCTCGAGCAGGGCACGGACCTCGGACTCGCGGTAGCGCCGGTGGCCGCCAAGAGTCCGGATCGAGTTGAGCTTGCCGGCCTTGGCCCAGCGCGTCACGGTCTTGGGGTCGACGCGGAAGAGCGCAGCAACCTCAGCCGGAGTCAGCAAGTTCTCGGCGTCGAGGTGTCTCGCGGTCATGGTCGTCTCCTCTGGACTGGGGCACCCCTCTGAGCAGGGGCACACCATCAGTTTCGGACATTGGTGACGACTTGGGAACAATCAAGACGTGTCATATCTGATGCCCCAAAAGAACTAGTTACTCCGCCGTGACGCGTTGCGGAATAGGCTGATTTCCGCCGCGAGACCCGCGCGTCCCATCCGACCCCGAGGAGTCACCACCGTGACCGCGTCACCCGTCGTCCCGCCCTCGCCCGACCACCCCGAGGACCGCCACGAGCAGGTCGTGTTCTGCCACGACAAGGCCAGCGGCCTGCGCGCCATCATCGGCATCTACAGCACCGCCCTCGGCCCGGCGCTCGGCGGCACCCGGTTCTACCCCTACGCCAGCGAGGAGGGCGCGCTCGCCGACGTGCTGCGCCTGTCCCGGGGGATGGCCTACAAGAACGCCGTGGCCGGCCTCGACCTCGGCGGCGGCAAGGCGGTCATCATCGGTGACCCCGCCAAGGACAAGACCGAGGCGCTGCTGCGGGCCTACGGCCGCTTCGTCGAGAGCCTCGGCGGCCGCTACGTCACCGCCTGCGACGTGGGCACCTACGTGGCGGACATGGACGTCGTCGGCAAGGAGACGAGGTTCGCGACCGGCCGCAGCGAGGCCAACGGCGGCGCGGGCGACTCCTCCGTGCTCACGGCCTGGGGTGTCTTCCAGGGCATGCGCGCCAGCGCCCAGCACGTGTGGGGCACGCCCAGCCTGCACGGCCGCACGGTCGGCGTCGCCGGCGTGGGCAAGGTCGGGCGCATCCTCACCGGCCACCTGCTCGAGGACGGCGCCCACGTGGTCGCCACCGACGTCAACCCGGCGGCCCTGGAGGCGCTGCGCGTGCTCCACCCGCAGGTCGACGTGGTCGACGACGTGGAGTCCCTGGTCCGCTCCGACATCGACATCTACGCCCCGTGCGCGCTCGGCGGCGCGCTCGACGACCTGACCATCGACGTCCTGTCCGCGCAGATCGTCTGCGGCGCGGCCAACAACCAGCTCGTCGCCGAGGGCCCCGGCGGGAGCGCCGACCGGATGCTCAAGCGCGGCATCACCTACGCCCCCGACTTCCTGGTCAACGCCGGCGGCGTCATCCAGGTCAGCGACGAGCTGCACGGCTTCAACTTCGAGCGGGCCAAGCAGCGCGCCACCGGCATCTTCGAGGCGACCGCCTCGGTGCTGCGGATGGCCGAGCAGGAGGGCACCTCCCCGGCCGTGGCCGCCGACCGGATCGCCGAGCGGCGCATGGCGACCGTCGGCAACCCGTCCCGGATCTGGCTGCCCAGCGGTCGCTGAAGCCCACCTATCGGACATCTGCCGCACCGCCGGCGCCCGACCAGCACGGATCCGGCGCCGGCGGAGCACGATCCGGCCACGAAGTGGGACGGCACACCCTCCACCGGGCAGCGCGAATTTGCATTGCTCCTGTAGCGTTACCACCACGAAATACGAGATTCCCGGGACCGCTCCGTGGAGTCGAACTCGCTGACCAGTGGGCTCGACCGAGCGATGCCGTCCCGGCAGACGCATGAGGGGGTCGACGCCATGGGGCGCGGCCGGGCCAAAGCCAAGCAGACGAAGGTCGCTCGGGAGCTGAAGTACTTCTCCCCCGACACTGACTTGAGCGCGCTTGAGCGAGAACTGCACGGATCGTCGTACACCGAGCCGGAGCGCAGCTCCGACGTCGACGACGGCGAGGACTACGACGACGACTACGGGAAGTGGGCGTCAGGCCAACGCTGACCTCATGCGCCGCGCCCTCCGGGGCGCGGCGCCGTCAGTCCCGTCCCTGGACGGGCAGGTCATCTCACCCTCACCCTTCCACCGGGTGCTGCTGCCGCGAGAGCGGCGACGGCACCTTGTCATGTGCACCACCCCTCGCGGCGGTGCGCAGCGGTGACTGACTGCCGCAGGCCGTGAGCCCGCTCCGGGCACCCGCGTCGAGCCGGTATGCCGTGACGCCGCGACGGGCGCTCGTCGCCGACGCGCGCGCCACCACGGCCGCAGGCGCGCGCCCGCGGCCGGCCAGTCCCCGCGCGGTCAGGCCGGGTGGGTCCCCACGACCTGGACCGCGCCACCGTCGACGCCCTTGGCGCCGTGGACGACCTCGACCCCGTCCTGCACCGCTGCCGTCGCCCGGTCGCTGACCTCGCCGAGCACCCAGGCGGGCAGGCCGGAGGCCTGCGCTGTGCGCACGGCCAGGTCGGCCTGCTCCGCCGGCAGCACCGCCACGAACCCGACGCCCATGTTGAGCGTGCGCTCCACGTCGGCGACCGGCACCTGCCCGAGCTGCTGCACCAGCCTGAAGACCGCCGGCGGCGTCCACGTGCCGCGGTCCAGCCGGGCGAAGGTGCCCTGCGGCAGCACCCGGGCCAGGTTCGCGGCCAGGCCGCCGCCGGTGACGTGGCTCAGCGCATGCACGTCCAGCCCCGGCGTGCGGATCAGGGCGAGCAGGTCGCGGGCGTAGACGCGGGTCGGCTCGAGCAGCTCCTCGCCCAGGGTGCGGCCGAGCTCCTCCACGTGGCGGTCCAGCGCCCAGCCCGCCCGGTCGAAGACCGCGCGCACCAGCGAGTAGCCGTTGGAGTGCAGGCCCGAGGAGGCCAGCGCGACGACGGCGTCACCGGCCCGGACCCGCTGCGGGCCAAGCACGTCGTCGTGCTCCACGACGCCGGTCGCAGCGCCGGCCACGTCGTACTCCTCCGGCCCGAGCAGGCCGGGGTGCTCCGCGGTCTCGCCGCCCACCAGGGCGGTGCCCGCCACCTCGCAGGCAGCGGCGATGCCGGAGACGATCGCCGCGATCCGCTCGGGGACCACCCGGCCGGTGGCGATGTAGTCGGTCATGAACAGCGGCTCGGCCCCGCACACGACGATGTCGTCGACGACCATGCCGACCAGGTCGAAGCCGATCGTGTCGTGCTTGTCCATCCGCTGCGCGATGGCCACCTTGGTGCCGACGCCGTCGGTGGAGGTGGCCAGCACCGGCCGGGCCATGCCCTTGAGCGCCGACGCGTCGAACATCCCGGCGAAGCCGCCCAGGCCGCCGAGCACCTCGGGGCGCTGCGCCCGCCGGACCGAGGCCTTCATCAGCTCGACCGCGCGGTCGCCGGCCTCGACGTCGACGCCGGCCCCGGCGTAGGTGATGGGGGTGCTCGGGGTGGTCATGACGGGATCGGTCCTCCGGTATGCCGTGCGGCCGGGTGCGGTCGGGTCGTGCCGGTCAGGGGCGGGACAGGGAGTCGGAGGCACCGCCGCCGACGCCGGTGCTGACGCCCTCGACGTCGACCGTGCCGGCGTCGGACGCCTCGACCTGCCCGGTCGCGATGGGCAGCTCCAGCTCCAGCAGGCCCTTGCCGAGGCGGTCCTGCGAGGGAAGCTCCACGGGGTAGACCCCGGTGAAGCACGCCGTGCAGAGCCGCTCGCGGGGCTGGTCGGTGGCGGCGATCATGCCGTCCTCGCTGATGTAGCCGAGGCTGTCGGCGCCGATGCTGGCGCGGATCTCCTCGACGCCGAGACCGGTGGCGATGAGCTCGGCCCGGGTGGCGAAGTCGATGCCGTAGAAGCAGGGCCAGCGCACCGGCGGGCTGGAGATGCGCACGTGCACCTCGGCGGCGCCGGCCTCGCGCAGCATCCGCACCAGCGCCCGCTGGGTGTTGCCGCGCACGATCGAGTCGTCG
>DASSPC010000463.1:0-9587 GCA_035699865.1 Oryzihumus sp.
CCCGCTCGCCGCGTTCACCGAGGCCCCGGCGGCGCCCACGAGCACGAGCAGCAGACCCCGCGCCCAGGGGGCGTCCACCGGTGCGGCGGCGAGGGCGAGCAGCCCGGTCAGCCCGAGGCCGGACCACAGCGCCAGCCGCTCGCCGTACCGGTCCGCGAAGGCGCCCCACAGGATGAGGGTGAGGACCAGCCCCAGGGAGGGCGCGGCCACCAGGGCACCCGCCTGCGCGAGCGTGAGCCGGTCCGCCTGGCGCAGCGCAGGGAGCAGGAACGGCAACCCGAACAGCAGCGTCGAGGCGGCCGTCTGCGCGGCGGTCCCCAGCGCGAGCATGAGCCACCGGCGTGGCGCGGGCTCCGCAGCGGTGGGCATGCTCGCGACGCTAACGCCGCGGACCGCATGCCGAGACCCGCGTCTTGCGATGTGACCGCCGTATGCCGTGCCGCCGCCTCCGCGGGCCGCTCGCCTCCGCGAGCTCTCGCGCGCTCTCGCCTCAGCGGGCGGTCAGGTGCCCCCGCAACCAGCCCGGGAAGGCGCTCAGGTGCTCCAGGGTCACCGCGGCCCCGACGGCGCTCAGGGCCAGCGCGTCATGGGACCCGGTGGTCACGCCGACGGCGAGGGCGCCGGCACCGGCCGCCGCGGCCATGTCTCCCGGGTGGTCGCCCACATAGACCGTGGCCCGCTGCTCGAGCAGGGCAGCGGACTTGTCCTCGGCGAACAGCTCGCCGTAGACGGCGTCGACGAGGTCGGCCAGACCCGCCTCGGCGAGGGCGGTGTGCACGGCCGGGACGTACTTGGCCGAGACCACCACCGTGCGGCCCCCGTGGTCCCGGACGGCGGACAGTGCCTCGGCCGCGCCACGCATCGGCTCGGTGGGCGGGGAGGCCGGGTCGTCGTAGTAGCGCCGGTAGCGGGCAACCAGCGCGTCGGCGTCGACCGCCGGCGCCACCGCGGCGACGGTGTGCGTCAGCGGGATGCCCAGGTGGGGCTCGAGGTCCTCGCGGCTGACCTCCACCCCGACGTCGCGCAGCGCGTGGATGTAGGAGCGCATGATCCGCTCCCGGGAGTCCACGAGGGTCAGGTCGAGGTCGAAGCCGACGACGAGCGGCGGGGCGGGGAAGGCGGACACGCCCGCCATTCCACCACCCTTCCCACGCCCCGCGTGTCCCGCCCATCGCCCCGGGGTCGACGAAACCCACACGACGACGGTGCTGTTGTGTGGGTTTCGTCGACCTCGGTGGAGAAGGTGCTGGCGGCTGCCGGGGTGGTGGCCCGTGACAGGTCACCACCCCGGCACCGACGGGGTCAGCCCCCGTAGGTGGACAGCGAGTCCAGCCAGGCCTGCCCGGTCGGCGAGCCGAGACCGGTCACGTCGTCGTAGCCGGGCCGCACGTGGATGGTGAGGTTGTCGTCGCGGTCGAACCAGCGGGCCGTGTAGGTGTAGCCGTTCGAGGCGTCCACGCCGTTGACGTAGTCGACCCGCACCGCCCCGGGGTAGCTGCCCAGGTCGGCCTTGGTGATGTCCAGCGTGGCCGACCGCGCGGCATACAGGGCGGGGTTGGCCAGGCCGAAGGCGTGGCCGGCCTTCTGCTGGGCGACGGCGAACATGCCCGCGTAGAGCGGCGAGGACAGGCTGGTGCCGCCGATGCGGTACTCCGAGTAGGCGTCGTGGCCGTCGGGGAACCGCTGTGTCTGGCCGATGAGCATGCCCGTGGTCGGGTCGCCGACCGCGGCCACGTCGGGCACGACCCGCATCGCCGCGCCGCCGTAGCGCTGCGAGAGCGCCGAGGGCACCACACCGGCCTGGTATGCCGGCTGGCCGAAGAGGCGGCTCGTCCCGCCTCCACTGCCGTAGAGGTAGGCGGGGGTGGTCCATGCACCGTTGCTCAGCGTGCTCTTGCCGGTCTCCCAGCCGAGCTCGAAGACGCGACCGTTGGACTGCGAGACCCCGAGCGAGGTCCCGCCGACCGCAGTCACCCACGGGCTGGAGGCCGGCCAGTCCGGCGTCGGTGTGGCACCGGCGACACCATCGGTCTCGTCGCCGTTGTCACCGGAGGAGAAGAAGACGCTCATGCCGGTGGCCGCGGCCTGGATGAGCGTGTCGTTCATCGGCTTGATGTAGCCGCGCGGAAGTGCCTCGGAGGAGAACCCGTAGGAGTTCGTCACGATGTCGGCCAGGTGGCTGTCGACGACGTGGTTCAGCGCGGCGTCCATGTCCTGGTAGTTGTTCGCCGAGCCGACGTAGACGATGTCGGCGCCCGGGGCCATGGTGTGCACGGCCTCGATGTCGAGGGTCTCCTCACCGCTCCAGCCCTGCGGGTCCTGCCGGGGGTTCTGCGGACGGGTGAACGTGCCGGGCGCGACGACCTGGCCGAAGTGCCCGCGCAGCGAGGGCAGCCCGTGCCGGGCGGAGTAGGTCTCGACGTCCTGCACGATCGTCGGCGAGGCGTACGCGTCGATGACGGCCACCGTCACGCCGCTGCCGTCGTTGCCCGAGGCGATGGCACCGGACAGGCCGTACGCACCCTGCAGCTGCGCTCCGGCATACCCGCACGGCGCGAAGGCGGACGGGGTCGACGGCAAGGTGGTGCCGTTCGGGGTCGCGGTGTTCTGCACCGTCTTCTGGCCCCACCAGTCCGAGCACGGCCGCCCGTTGACGAACACGTCCGGCGGGGGTGCCGACGGGGAGGCCTGCGGGTCGGTCAGGGCCGAGGACTCGTCCAGGCCGACCACCGCCTGCACGGCCGGCAGGGAGGAGGGCAGGCTCAGCGGGGTGGCGTTGGACCGCAACGTCGCCCCCGCGAAGGAGTAGTCCGAGAACGACGTCGAGAACGCCGACGCGGCCTGGGCGACCGTGCCGACCGCCTCGACGTAACGGTGGTTGTCCGGCACGTGGCCGACCTTGAAGCCCTGCGCCTTGAGCCAGCTGCTGACGGCGGTGACGTCAGCCTGGGTGGGGGAGTAGCGCGCCCGGAAGGCGGCGCTGCTGAGGAAGTGGCCGTAGGCCGGGTTGCCCGGCGTCGAGACGGCGGTGGCGAACGACGCCGCGTCACCGTGCAGGCCCAGGTAGACCCGGAAGTCCACGGTGGTGCCGGTGGCCGAGGCGCCGAGGCGGTGGGCCGCGGTGGCCCAGGGCGCGACCGAGTCGCCCAGGACGGTGCGGCCGGAGCCCGACGGGGCGGCGAAGGCGGAGACGGTGGTGGCCGCGACGAGGGTGGTCGCGGCCGCCAGGGCAAGACAGGAGCGGTGGATCCTCTGCACGTGTACTCCCTTGGGTGGAGTCGGGACGACCCGTGGTCGACCGGCTCGGGACAGGACGTCTGTCAGTGGAGCGCGTGCAGACGGCCGTGACAACCGCCGGGGGCAGGAGATTTTCTCGAGGGTTGCCTAGTTGAGGCTGGTTGCGTGCAGAGTGTCGCATTGGCGTGGATCGCCCGAACGGTACCCGGTGAGGAACCACTTCTGCCGCTCAGCGCTCGAGCCGTGGGTCCATGACTCCGGCGTGACCCGGCCCTGCGCCTTCTGCTGGATCCGGTCGTCGCCGACCGCCGAGGCAGCCGACAGCGCCGAGCGGATGTCGTTCTGCGTCAACGGCTTCAGGTAGGTGTTGCCCTGGGCGTCCGTGGTCGTGCTGGCGTCGTGCGCCCACGCCCCGGCGAAGCAGTCGGCCATCAGCTCGATGCGCACCGACCCGCTCTCGGCGCCCTGCGGGTCCTGCTGGGCGGCGTCGAGCACCCCGAGCAGGTCCTGGACGTGGTGGCCGTACTCGTGGGCCACGACGTACTCCTGCGCCAGCGCCCCGCTGTCGGCGCCGAACCGGGAGGTGAGCTCGCTGAAGAAGCTGGCGTCGATGTAGGCCTTGCCGTCGCGCGGGCAGTAGAACGGGCCGACCTGGTTGGAGGCGGTGCCGCAGGCCGAGGGCACGGCGCCGGAGTAGAGCCGGGTCGTCGCCCGCGTGTAGGTGGTGCCGAAGAAGCGGGGCAGGGCAGTGGCCCAGTAGGACTGCACGCTGTTGACCGTGCCGACGACGCGGCACTCGACGTTCGCGTTCGCGTCGGCGCCGGTCCGGCACCGCTGGGCGATCTCGCTCTGGCTGGTGCTCCCGGCCCCGCCGCCCGCACTGCCCGCCGTCGAGGGGTCCTGGCTCCCCAGGACCCCCGGGCCGAACACCAGCGCCAGGATGAGCAGCAGGATGCCGCCGGCTCCGCCGCCGACGACCAGGCCGCCCCCGGGGAACCCGCCACCTCCACCGCTCTCGACCTGCGAGGTGTCCAGGCCGGCGTCGTCGTTGAAGCTCATGCGGTGCCTCCGGCAGGTCGCGTCGTCGGGGCGAGGGGTCGGTGCACCGTAGACTAGCCAGCCGGCGCGGACCGTCTGCCGCCCGCCAGGGGCGGGCACACGGCATACCGACGCCGTCATCCTCCCACCCGCACCACCCCAAGGAGCCTGCCGTGATCGCCGCCACCGGGATCGAGCTGCGCGCGGGCTCACGGCTGCTGCTGGCCGACGCGACGTTCCGGATCGCGGCGGGGGACCGGGTGGGCCTCGTCGGGCGCAACGGTGCCGGCAAGACGACCCTGACCAAGGTGCTCGCCGGCGCGGGCAGCCCGGCGGCCGGCACGGTGACCACCTCCGGCGAGGTCGGCTACCTGCCGCAGGACCCGCGCACCGGCGACCTGCACGTGCTGGCCCGCGACCGGATCCTGTCCGCCCGCGGCCTGGACCGGATCATCCGCGACCTGCGCGCCGCCGAGGGCTCGATGGCCAGCGCCGACGACGAGACCCGCGACAAGGCGATGGCCCGCTACGCGCGGCTCGACGAGGAGTTCGCCGCGCGCGGCGGGTATGCCGCGGAGTCCGAGGCCGCGGCCATCGCCTCCGCGCTGGGGCTGGACGAGCGCATCCTCGGCCAGGAGCTGGTCACCCTCTCCGGTGGCCAGCGCCGCCGGGTGGAGCTGTCGCGGATCCTGTTCTCCGGCGCGCAGACCCTGCTGCTGGACGAGCCGACCAACCACCTCGACGCCGACTCGATCATCTGGCTGCGCGACTACCTGCGGGCCTACAAGGGCGGGCTGATCATCATCAGCCACGACGTGGAGATGCTCGACACCGTGGTCAACCGGGTGTTCCACCTCGACGCCAACCGGGCCGAGCTCGACCTCTACAACGTCGGCTGGAAGGCCTACCTGCAGCAGCGCGAGACCGACGAGCGCCGGCGCAAGCGGGAGCGGCTCAACGCCGAGAAGAAGGCCAGCACCCTGCTCGCCCAGGCCGACAAGATGCGGGCCAAGGCCACCAAGGCCACGGCGGCCCAGAACATGGCCAAGCGGGCCGAGCGCCTGCTGTCCGGCATCGAGGGGGAGCGGGTCGCCGACAAGGTGGCCAAGCTGCGCTTCCCCGACCCGGCGCCGTGCGGGAAGACCCCGCTGCGCGCCTCCGGGCTGTCGCGCTCCTACGGCTCGCTGGAGATCTTCACCGACGTCGACCTGGCCATCGACCGTGGCTCCCGGGTCGTGGTGCTCGGCCTCAACGGCGCCGGCAAGACCACGCTGCTGCGGATCCTGTCCGGCGTCGACGCCCCGGACACCGGTGACGTCGAGCCGGGCCACGGGCTCAAGCTGGGCTACTACGCCCAGGAGCACGAGAACCTCGACACCGACCGCACCGTGCTGGAGAACATGAAGTCCTCCGCGCCGGACCTCAACGAGACCGAGACCCGCAAGGTGCTGGGCTCGTTCCTGTTCAGCGGCGACGACGTCAACAAGCCGGCCGGGGTGCTCTCCGGTGGCGAGAAGACGCGGCTGTCCCTGGCGATGCTCGTCGTCTCCTCGGCCAACGTGCTGCTGCTCGACGAGCCCACCAACAACCTCGACCCGGCCTCCCGCGAGGAGATCCTCGGCGCGCTCAAGACCTACAAGGGTGCCGTCGTCCTCGTCAGCCACGACGAGGGCGCGGTCGAGGCGCTCGAGCCGGAGCGGGTGCTGCTGCTGCCCGATGGTGTCGAGGACCACTGGAACGCCGACTACCGCGACCTCATCGCGCTCGCCTGAGTCCCCTAGGGTCGCGGGGGTGACGAGCACCGAGACCTCCCGGCCCCACCCGCACCTGCGCGCCGAGCGCGACGGCGAGCTGCTGATGCTCACCCTCGACAACCCCGGCCGCCGCAACTCCCAGACGCCGAGCCTGTGGAGGGCGCTCGCGGAGGTCGGCGAGTCGCTCGACCCTGCCGTGCGCGTCGTCATCCTGCGCGCCGAGGGCCCGTCGTTCTCCGCCGGCCTGGACCGGGCCATGCTCACCCCGCAGGGCGCCCCGGGCGAGGTCAACGTCCTAGGCCTCGCCGCGCAGGGGGAGGAGCCGCTCGCCGACGCCATCGAGGCGTTCCAGCGCGGGTTCGCCATCTGGTCCGAGGTGCCGGCGGTGACCATCGCCGCGGTGCAGGGCCACGCTATCGGCGCCGGCTTCCAGCTGGCCCTGGCCTGCGACCTGCGGGTGGTCGCCGACGACGTGCAGCTCGCGATGCGCGAGACCAGCCTGGGCCTGGTGCCGGACCTCGCCGGCACCTCGCCCCTCGTGCGCCTGGTCGGGTACGCCCGGGCGCTGGAGATCTGTGCCACCGGCCGGTTCGTGTATGCCGAGGAGGCCGTCCGCGCCGGCCTCGCCTCCCTCGCCGTCCCCGGCGACGAGCTCGACGCCGCCGCCCGGGACCTGGCGGAGGCGCTGCTGGGGGCCCCGGAGGCAGCCCTGCGGGAGCTGAAGCCCCTGTTGCAGTCCGCGGTGCACGCCACCCCGGAGGAGCAGCAGCGCTCCGAGCGGGTGGCCCAGGCCCGCCTGCTGACCGCGATGGTGCGCGGGGGCGGGAAGCAAGCCTGACCCCGCGGTGTTGTCGGACCCGACGAGGATGATGAAGGGCACGTGGTCCCGCAGGTTGCGGGAGGGCGCGTGCAGAGCGGAGAGCACATGTCGATGTCGGGCTGGATGATGATGCGGTCGCTGACCCGCGACTCCTCGGTGGCGCAGCGCAAGCTGGCCCCGGGCACGGGCAAGCGGGTGCTCGGCTACGCCCGGCCCTACAAGCGGGCGATCGCCGTGTTCCTGGTCCTCGTCGTCGTCGACGCCGCCCTCGTCGTGGCCACCCCGCTGCTGATGGGGCAGATCGTCGACAAGGGCGTCATCCCCAAGAACTCGGCGGTGGTCGTCGGCCTGGCGCTGGTGGTGGCGGCGCTGGCGGTGGTCGACGGCCTGCTCGGCCTGGTCGAGCGGTGGTACTCCTCCCGGATCGGTGAGGGGCTGATCTACGACCTGCGCACCGAGGTCTTCAGCCACGTGCTGCGCCAGCCGATCGCCTTCTTCACCCGGGCGCAGACCGGCGCGCTGGTCAGCCGGCTCAACAACGACGTCATCGGGGCGCAGCAGGCGTTCACCTCCACCCTGTCCGGTGTCGTGAGCAACGCCGTCTCGCTGGTCTTCATCGTCATCGCCATGGCCACCCGCTCCTGGCTGCTGACCCTGCTCTCGCTCGCGCTGCTGCCGTTCTTCCTCGTCCCGGCCCGGATGATGGGCAAGAAGCTGGCCGGCCTGGCCCACGAGCAGATGGGCCTCAACGCCGAGCTCGGCACCCGCATGACCGAGCGGTTCAACGTGGCCGGGGCGCTCCTGGTCAAGCTGTTCGGCCGGCCGCACACCGAGGACGAGCAGTTCGCCGAGCGGGCCGGGCAGGTGCGCGACATCGGCGTGCGGATCTCGCTCAACCGCGCCGTGTTCTTCGTCGGGCTGACCCTGGTCGCCTCCCTCGCCACCGCGATGGTCTACGGCGTCGGCGGCGTGATGGCCGTCAACGGCGGGCTCACCGTCGGCACGCTGCTGGCGCTGGCCGCGCTGCTGGGCCGCCTCTACGGCCCGCTGACCGCGCTGTCCAACGTGCGCGTCGACGTGATGACCGCGCTGGTCTCCTTCGAGCGGGTCTTCGAGGTGCTCGACCTCGAGCCGCTGGTCAAGGAGAAGCCGGAGCCGGTCGCGCTGGAGCGCCGCCCGGTCGCGGTGGACTTCGACCACGTGGCGTTCGGCTACCCCTCGGCCGACCAGATCTCCCTGGCCTCGCTGGAGCAGGTGGCCTCCGGCGACCGCCGCGGCGGGGAGACGGTGCTCAAGGACGTGAGCTTCCACGCGGCCCCCGGTGAGCTCGTGGCGCTGGTCGGCCCCAGTGGCGCCGGCAAGACGACGATCACCTCGCTGGTCGCCCGGCTCTACGACCCCATCTCCGGCGAGGTGCGCCTGGACGGGGTCGACCTGCGCGACGCCAGCCTGGAGTCGGTGCACGACGTCGTCGGCGTGGTGACCCAGGAGGCGCACCTGTTCCACGACACCATCCGCGCCAACCTCGCCTACGCCCGACCCTCGGCCACCGAGGCCGAGATGGTGGAGGCGCTGCGGGCCGCCCAGGTGTGGGAGCTGGTCTCCCAGCTGCCCGAGGGCCTCGAGACCGTCGTCGGCGACCGCGGCCACCGGCTCTCCGGCGGCGAGAAGCAGCGCCTGGCCATCGCGCGGCTGCTGCTGAAGAGCCCCGGGCTGGTCGTCCTCGACGAGGCCACCGCCCACCTCGACAGCGAGTCCGAGGTGGCCGTGCAGCGCGCCCTCGACACGGCCCTGCACGGGCGCACCGCCCTGGTCATCGCCCACCGCCTGTCCACGGTGCGAGGCGCCGACCAGATCCTCGTGGTCGAGGCCGGACGGATCGTCGAGCGCGGCACGCACCTGGAGCTGCTGGCCAAGGGCGGCCTCTACGCCGACCTCTACACGACCCAGTTCGCCGACCAGGGCAGCGTCGCCTGACGCCACGAGCGGCTGCTGCGACAGGTGGCGCCGACTGATGCCCGCACGGGTGGCGTGAACGCCAGGGCCGGCACCGGGTCGGCCCTGGGCCGTCCGGGTCAGGAGTCGTCGGCGCCGGGGACCTCACCCCTGCCGATCGCCGCGCAGAGCCGCTCGTGGTCGCGCTCGGTCTGGTCGGCGTAGTCGACGGCGAACCTGGCGATGGCCCGGTCGAAGCCCTGGCCCGACCCGAGGTAGCCATGGATCGCGCCGGCGTCGCCGCTGCGCGCGTGGGCGCGGGCCAGCGTCCACCCGCAGAGCTCGGCGAACAGCACCAGGGACTCCCCGCTCATCAGCTCGGTGTCGACCTTGCCCTTCATGTCCCAGAGCTGGCGCACGTAGTAGTCCACGCCGTCGACCGCTCCGCTGGTCCAACCCAGGAAGATGTCGCCCGCCGACTGGATGACGCGCTGCCCCTCGACCACGCGCCGGCCCTGGTGGTCCTGCTCGGCCGGCTTCGCATGCGGCTCGAGGACCGACCGGCCCGCCTGCTTGACCTGCAGCACCAGGGGAGCCCTGGCGTCGCCCCCGTCGAAGAGCACCGCCCAGCAGCGGGTGCCGACGCTGCCCACGCCGACCACCTTGACGGCGTAGTCCACGAGCTCGAAACGGTCGAACCGCACCTGTACGTGGTGCGGGAGCGTGCTGCGGTAGGCGCTCATCGCGCGATGCACGATGTCGTCGTCCTGCGGGTGGTGGTAGAGACGGGGTGGGTCGTCGCG
>DASSPC010000464.1:0-7728 GCA_035699865.1 Oryzihumus sp.
GAACAAGGGAGAACTGATCGACGCCCTTGAAGGGCGCCTCGGCAGCAAGAAGGCCGCGGCAGAAGCTCTCGAAGCGGTGCTCGACGTCATCATCCGGGCCGTCGCGAAGGGCGAGAAGGTCGGCATCACCGGCTTCGGCACTTTCGAGAAGGCGGCACGGGCTGCGCGAACGGGCCGCAACCCGCGCACCGGTGAGACGGTGAAGATCAAGAAGACCTCGGTGCCGAAGTTCAAGGCCGGCACCGCGTTCCGCACGGTCGTCGCCGACCCGCGCCAACTGCCCAAGACCGCTGCGGCGGGCGCCCGCGCTGCTGCAGGCACGGCGGCCAAGGCCGGCACGGCGGTGGCCCGCAAGGCTGCCGGCGCGACCACCACCACCAAGGCGGCGGCGAAGAAGACTGCGACCAAGGCGGCTCCGGCGAAGAAGGCGGCCACCAGGACCGCGACCAAGGCGGCTCCGGCGAAGAAGGTGGCCACCAAGACCGCGACCAAGGCGGCTCCGGCCAAGAAGACGGCCACCAAGACGGCCACCAAGGCGGCCCCGGCCAAGACGGCGGCGAAGTCGGCCGCCACCAAGGCGGCTCCGGCCAAGAAGACCGCCACCAAGACCGCCACCAAGGCTGCTCCGGCGAAGAAGGCGCCCGCGAAGAAGGTCACGACGGCCCCGGCCACGAAGGCGGCGGTCAAGAAGACCGCCACCAAGGCGGCCCCGGCCAAGAAGACCACGGCCCGGAAGGCACCGGCCAGGAAGGCCTGAGCACTCCAGCCCAGCACGAGGGGGCCGGCGCCTGATGGCGCCGGCCCCCTCGTCGTGTGGGGGGACGTCAGCGGATGGGCTCTCCCTCGCCGATGCCGACGATCCACAGCCGGGTCAGGCGTTCACCGTCGCTCGTGATGCTCAGCCGCTGCCCGGGACGGACGTGCCGCAGCCCGCTGGCGTCGAAGACCTCGGCGTCGAAGGGGACCTCCCGGCCGTCGTCGAGCAGCACGCTGCCCGCGCCGGTGGCGGGGTCGAAGCGGTGGACGCTGGCCTGCATGGGGCCAAGGCTAGTGCCGGCGTGAGGCCAGGACCTGCGCGGTGCGCGGACCGACGCCCAGCGAGACCGCGCGCGCGAGGGCCACGTCGTCGTCCACGTCGGCACGCAGGTGCGGCAGGTCCAGCTCCAGCCGGATGTGGTCACGCTCGTGGGCGTGCGCCGATCCTGAGCCGAACCGTGGGTTGAGCAGCCTGCCCGCGTGCGCGGCCAGCAGCACGGTCCCGGTGCCCTCGGCGTCCGGGACGAAGCTGCGCTCGTGCTTGCAGCAGGCGGCCAGGGCCCGGGCGAGGTCGTCGGCCCGCAGGGTGGGCAGGTCGCCCAGCAGCACCGCGGTGGGGCCCTCCCCGTGCCGCGCCTCCAGCAGGGCCAGGCCTGCGCGGACCGCGTCGTTGAGCCCCGATCCGGGGTCGGCGGTGACGTCGACGTCGCGCTCGCGGGCCCAGGTGCGGGTGGGCTCGTCGGAGCTGACCACGAGGAGGCGACCCACCGGCATACAGGCATGGACCGCGGCCAGGGTGTCGATCGCGAACGCGTGCGCGAGGTCGGAGCGGAGCACCCCCGCCGGCGGGTGCAGGCGGCTCTTGGCCGACAGCCGGCCCTTGACCGGCACGACGACGCGCCACCGCTGCTGCTCTCCTGTGCTCATCATGGTGATCGTCTCAGCACGGCAGGCCGCCTCGACACCGACCCACGCCGACCGGGAAGATGGCCGCGACGGCCGCAAGGGGCGGACGCGGGAAGGGCGGATCACTGGTGCGGCGGAAACGACCCCGGAACAGGCTGCCCCTGGCCTACCGTTTCGCCGCGGGGCTGCTGCGTCCGTTGATGATCCTGCTGACCCGGCACGAGTGGCGCGGCGTCGAGAACCTCCCGGAGACAGGCGGGTTCGTCGTCAGCCCCAACCACCTGTCCTACGTCGACCCGATCGCGTTCGCGCACTTCCTCTACGACAACGGGCACCCGCCGTACTTCCTGGCCAAGGAGGGGGTCTTCCGCATCCCGCTGGTCGGCCGGCTGCTGCGCGCGGCAGACCAGATCCCCGTGTATCGCGGCACCTCCCAGGCCGTCGAGGCCTTCCGTGCCGCCGTGATCGCCATCGAGGCGGGCAAGTGCGTGCCGATCTTCCCGGAGGGCACGCTCACCCGGGACCCCGACCTGTGGCCGATGACCGGCCGCACCGGTGCTGCGCGGGTGGCGCTGACCACCCACTGCCCCGTGATCCCGGTCGCGCAGTGGGGACCGCAGGAGGTCCTCGAGCCCTACGGCATCCGGCCGCGGTTCTTCCCCCGCAAGACGATGCACGTGTGGGCCGGCCCCGCCGTCGACCTCAGCGACCTGTACGGTCAGCCACTCGACCGGGCAACCCTGCGCGAGGCGACCGACCGCATCATGGACGCGATCACGGGGCTGCTGGAGCAGCTCCGGGGCGAGCAGGCGCCGGCGCAGCGCTTCGACGTCCGCGCGTCGGGGCTGCCCGAGACCGGCAACCCCCACCGGGCGCGACGTGAGCCGCCCGCCGGAGCAGCAGGAGGACAGGCATGACACGGGCCGCGGTGTTCACGGCCGGCAGCTGGGGCACGGCCTTCGCGGCGGTGCTCGGAGACGCGGGCACGACGGTGCGGATGTGGGCCCGGCGCCAGGAGGTCGTCGACCAGATCAACACCGAGCGGGTCAACCGCGACTACCAGCCCGACCTGGTCCTGCCCGACAACGTCTCGGCCACCATCGACCCGGCCGAGGCCGTCGAGGGCGCCCAGATCGTGGTGCTGTCGGTGCCGTCCCAGAAGCTGCGCGAGAACCTCGTCCACTGGGCCGACCTCATCCCGCGTGACGCCGCCGTCGTCTCGCTCATGAAGGGCGTCGAGCTCGGCACCACCAAGCGGATGAGCGAGGTCATCGCCGAGGTCGGCAAGGTCGAGCCGGAGCGGATCGCCGTGCTCTCCGGCCCCAACCTCTCCCCGGAGATCGCCGCCAAGCAGCCGGCGGCCAGCGTGGTGGCGTGCATCGACCACGCCGTCGCCGAGATGGTCGCCGACGCCTGCGCCGCGCCCTACTTCCGGCCCTACACCGCCACCGACGTCATCGGCACCGAGCTCGGCGGCGCGGTGAAGAACGTCGTCGCGCTGGCGGCCGGCATGGCCGAGGGCATGGGCATGGGTGACAACTCCAAGGCCTCGATCATCACCCGCGGCCTGGCCGAGACCACGCGGCTGGGCATCGCGCTGGGCGCCGACCCGGCGACCTTCTCCGGCCTGGCCGGGGTCGGTGACCTCATCGCCACGTGCATGTCACCGCTGTCCCGCAACCGCACCTTCGGGGTCAACCTCGGCAAGGGGATGACCGTCGAGGAGGTCATCGCGGTGACGAAGCAGACCGCCGAGGGCGTGAAGTCCTGCGAGGCGATCCTCGACCTGGCCCGGCACCACGGCGTCGACGTGCCGATCATCGAGAACGTCGCCGCGGTCGTCCACGACGGGCGCACGCCCGAGGAGGTCGTGCGCGCCCTGATGGCCCGGCGGCTCAAGGCCGAGAAGCACTGACCCGTCAAGCCTGGCGCAGCGCCCGGTCGAGGTCGCGCCACAGGTCCTCGACGTCCTCCACCCCGACGGACAGGCGCAGCAGGTTCTCCGGGACGGTGAGCGGCTCGGTGCTGATCCGCCGGCGGCGCTCGACGAGGGACTCGACCCCGCCCAGGCTCGTGGCGTGGGTCCACAGCCGCACCGCCGCGGACACCCGCTCGGCCGCCTGGGCGCCACCGCACACCTCGATCGAGACGACGGCCCCGAAGCCGGGGTAGCGCACCCGCTCGACCGCCGGGTGCCCGCCCAGCCGCTCGGCCAGGACCGCGGCGTTGGCCGTGGCCCGCTCCACCCGCAGGTGCATGGTGCGCATCCCGCGCAGCGCCAGCCACGTCTCCACCGGGCCGGCGATCGCGCCGTGGATGAGGCGGTGGTGGGCCAGCCGTTCCTGCAGCTCGCGCCCGCGCTCGGTGGGAGCCGTCACCGTGGCGCCGAGGACGACGTCGGAGTGGCCGGAGAGGAACTTGGTCACCGAGTGCATCACCACGTCCGCGCCGTCGGCGAGGGGCTGCTGCACCAGGGGCGTGGCGAAGGTGTTGTCGCACACCACGACCGCACCGCGCTCGTGCGCCGCGGCGACGAGCGCCGGGACGTCGGCGAGCTCCAGCATCGGGTTGGTCGGGGACTCGACCCACAGCAGGTCGGCCCCGTCCAGCGCGGCCACCACGGCCGCGGTGTCGCTGATGTCCACGCGGCGCACCGCCAGACGGCCGGCGTCGGCGAGGTCGCCCAGGATCGAGCCGGTCCCGTTGTAGGCGTGGGTCGGCGCCACGACCACCCCGCGCTCGGGTGCCAGGGACAGCGCGGCCGCCACGGCCGCCATACCGGAGGCGAACACCAGCGCGGTGCCGCCCTCCAGCGCGCCGAGCGCCTCCTCGAAGGCGGTCCACGTCGGGTTGCCGGCGCGCGCGTAGTTGACCTCGCCGTCGGCGACGTAGGTCGAGGTGAGCTCCAGCGGGGCGTTGACGCCCGCGCCGGGCACGCGCGGCGGGCGCCCGGCGGAGACGAGCAGGGAGGCAGGGGCCAGGTCGTCGGGGTGAGTCGCGTCCACGCCCACACAGTAGGTCCAGGGCGGGGGTCGGGTGTGTCGGCGGCCGGATGCCGGGCGGTAGGGTCACTCCTCGATGAGCGCCTCCGACATCGTCCCCAGCACCCCGTCCGCCGAGCCCCGCCGCAAGCCGCGGGTCGCCGTCGTCTTCGGCGGCCGCTCCTCCGAGCACGCGGTCTCCTGCTCGACCGCCGCCGGAGTGCTGCGTGCCATTGACCGCGACACCTACGACGTGCTGCCGATCGGGATCGCCAAGGACGGCCGGTGGGTCCTGGCCGCCGACGACCCGGACCGCCTCGCGCTGACCCCCGGCCACACCCCCGAGGTCGACGACGCCGCCGACGGCGTCATCGTGCCGCTGAGCACCACCGACCGCAGCCTGGCCGTCCTCGAGCCCGGCCAGCCGCCGCGCGCCCTCGGCGACGTCGACGTGGTGCTGCCGCTGCTGCACGGCCCGTTCGGCGAGGACGGCACCCTGCAGGGGCTGCTCGAGCTCGCCGACATCCGCTACGTCGGCTCCGGCGTGCTGGCCTCGGCCGCGGGCATGGACAAGCACTACATGAAGGTCGTCCTCGCCGGTCACGGCCTGCCGGTCGGCCCCTACACGGTGATCACCGACAAGGCCTGGCGCCACGACCCGGCCGCCGCGCTCGACGCCGTGACGTCGCTGGGCTTCCCCGTCTTCGTCAAGCCGGCCCGCGCCGGGTCGAGCATGGGCGTCACGAAGGTCAGCGCCAAGGAGGAGCTGGTGGCCGCGATCGAGGCGGCGCGCGAGCACGACCCCAAGGTCATCGTCGAGGCGGCCATCGTCGGCCGCGAGATCGAGTGCGGGGTGCTCGAGGGCCGCGACGGCGCGCCCACCCGCACCAGCGAGGTCGCCGAGGTCGAGGTCGTGCAGGGCCACGACTTCTACGACTTCGAGGCCAAGTACATCGCTGAGGCCGACGTCCAGCTCTCCTGCCCGGCCGACATCCCTGCCGAGGTGTCCGACGAGGTCCGGCGCCTGGCGGCCGCCGCGTTCGACGCCTTCGGCTGCGAGGGGCTGGCCCGGGTCGACTGCTTCTGGACCAGCGGCGGCGACGTGGTCATCAACGAGATCAACACGATGCCCGGCTTCACCCCGACGTCGATGTACCCGCGCATGTGGGCGGCCTCGGGCCTGGACTACCCGGCGCTGATCGACGAGCTGCTCCAGCTCGCGCTGTCGCGCCGCACCGGCCTGCGCTGAGCCGGCCCGTCGCTCAGCGGCAGCGGTGGGTGCCCTGCGGGATCGCCTGCGCCGCAGCGGTGAACGCCGGCAGCAGCAACGGCTCGGGGGAGTAGGTCGAGGGCACCAGCACCTCGATCGCGGGGGTGCGCCCGAACGTCGTGAAGCGCACGCCGTCGCTGAGCCGGTGGGCCACCCAGTCCACCCCGGACACCTCGATGCACTGGTCGGTCGTGGGACCAGGCGGTGCCACGCCGCAGCGGGCGATCACGGCCGGGTCGCCCCAGGCGTGCACGGCGGGGGAGTCCGAGGTCGTGTCGACGGTCTTCTGGTTGCCGACCGTCGCCGGCCACTTCGCCGAGGCTGCGCGGCAGGCGGCCGACGAGGCCTCGGGCGCGGCGGTGACCTCCACGCCGCGGGAGCAGGCCGGTAGCAGGAGCACGAGCCCCAGCGCGGACAGCGCTGCCGCACAACGCGTATGGCGGCCGGGTCGCCTCACGCGACCGGCCGCCATACGGGGGTGCTGCTCTGCGCTCAGACGTGCACGACCGTGCAGGTGAGGGTGCGGGTGATCCCCGCGACGTCCTGGATCTTGGCGATGACCAGCTTGCCGAGCTCGTCGACGTTGCGGGCCTCGACGCGCGCGATGACGTCGTAGGGACCGGTGACGTCCTCGGCCAGGGTGACTCCGGAGATGCCGGCGATCGCCTCGGCGACGGTGGCAGCCTTGCCCACCTCGGTCTGGATCAGGATGTAGGCCTGGACCACCACGATGCCTCCAAGGGTTGGCCGGGGCGCACGCGCGCCCCGAGGAAACCGTGCCGGGGCCGGCGCGGCCCGGACATCGCAGACGCTACCGTGCCGGTGCAGGTTTCGTCCCAGCAGGAGGCAACGAGTGGTCAAGGATCCCAACGGTTCCGAGGGTCCGACCCTGGCGCAGGTGAGTGAGGCCGAGCTGCTCGAGGGGATCTTCCCGCTGCTGCCCGGTGGCCACGGCGTGCTGCTCGGGCCGGGCGACGACGCCGCGCTCGTCGCCGCGCCGGACGGGAAGGTGGTGGCCACGACCGACGCGATGGTGCGCGACCGGGACTGGCGCGACGACTGGTCCACCGGCGCCGATGTCGGCGCCAAGACGGTGGCGCAGAACCTGGCCGACGTCGCCGCGATGGGCGCGGTGCCGACCGGCCTCCTGGTCACGCTCATCGCCGACCCGGCCACGCCGCTGGCCTGGGTGCACGACTTCGCCACGGGGCTGGCCGAGGCGGCCCGCGAGGCCGGCGCCCCCGTCGTCGGGGGAGACCTGTCCTCCGCCCCGCCCGGGATGCTCGTGGTGTCGGTGACCGCCCTGGGCGACCTCGAGGGGCGCGAGCCGGTGCTGCGCTCGGGCGCCCGCCCCGGCGACGTCGTCGCGGTGGCCGGCAGCCTCGGCCGTTCGCACGCGGGCTGGGCGCTGCTGGAGCGCGGTGAGCCGGGCCGGGCGCCGGAGCTGGTGGACTACCACCGCCGGCCGCGACCGGCATACCGGCAGGGACCGCTGGCCGCCGAGGCCGGGGTGCGCGCGATGCTCGACCTCAGCGACGGGCTGGTGCGTGACGCCGGCCGGGTCGCCCGGGCCAGCGGGGTGGGGGTCGACCTGAGCCGGGAGGCGCTGCAGCCCGACGTCGCGGCGCTGGTCGGCGCGGTGGGGGAGGAGATGGCGTGGGAAAGCGTGCTCAGCGGTGGTGAGGAGCACTCGCTGCTGGGCTGCTTCCCGGCGCAGGTCCCGTTGCCGCACGGCTGGCGCCGGGTCGGCGCCGTCGTCGCCGGTGAGGGCGTCACCCTCGACGGGCAGGCCCAGGGCCCGGGCGGCTGGGACCA
>DASSPC010000465.1:0-10660 GCA_035699865.1 Oryzihumus sp.
CGCGGTGAGGGTGGTGCCGCGTGCGGCACGGACGGGACGGGCGCCTTCCATTGCAGTCTCCTTGGTCAGCAGCGGGTATGCCGCGTGGGTCAGTTCAGGGGGCCGGTGACGGACTCGGCCGCGCGCACGGCGGCGCCGGTCTCGACGAGGTCCACGGCGGACTCGATCTCGGGCGCGAGGAAGCGGTCCCGCCCCGGGCCGGGGGCGACCTCGCGCAGCGCGGCCAGCACGGCGCCGGTGGCTGCGGCGGGCTCCAGCGGCGCACGCAGGTCGATCCCGCGGGCCGCGGTGAGCAGCTCGATCGCCAGGACGCGGGTCAGGCCGTCGACCGCGCGGCGCAGCTTGCGCGCACCGGACCAGCCCATCGAGACGTGGTCCTCCTGCATCGCCGAGCTCGGGATCGAGTCGACGCTGGCGGGGGCGGCGAGCCGCTTCATCTCCGAGACGATGGCGGCCTGGGTGTACTGCGCGATCATGTGCCCGCTGTCCACGCCGGGGTCGTCGGCGAGGAACGCATGCAGGCCGTGGTTGCGCGAGACGTCGAGGAACCGGTCGGTGCGCCGCTCGGACATGCTGGCCAGGTCGGCGGCCACGATGGCCAGGAAGTCCAGCACGTAGGCGACCGGCGCCCCGTGGAAGTTGCCGTTGGACTCCACGCGACCGTCGAGCGTGACGACGGGGTTGTCGACGGCCGCGGCGAGCTCGCGCCCGGCGACGACGGCCGCGTGGTCGACCGTGTCGCGGGCCCCGCCGGCGACCTGGGGGGCGCAGCGCAGCGAGTAGGCGTCCTGCACGCGGGTGCACTCCGGGCCGCGGTGGCTCTCCATGATCGGGCTGCCCGCGAGCACGGCCCGCAGGTTGGCGGCCGAGGCGGCCTGGCCGGGGTGCGGGCGCAGCGCCTGCAGGTCGGCGGCGAAGACCGCGTCGGTGCCCAGCAGCGCCTCGACGCTCATCGCCGCGGTGATGTCGGCGGTGGTCAGCAGCATGCGCAGGTCGGTGATCGCGAGCACCAGCATGCCGAGCATGCCGTCGGTGCCGTTGATGAGGGCCAGGCCCTCCTTCTCGCGCAGGGCGACCGGCGCGATACCGGCCGCCTGCAGGGCGTCCGCGGCGTCGAGCAGCCGGCCGGAGGCGTCGCGGACGGGGCCCTCCCCCATGAGCGCGAGCGCACAGTGCGCCAGCGGGGCCAGGTCGCCGGAGCAGCCGAGGCTGCCGTACTCGTGCACGACGGGGGTGATGCCGGCGTTGAGCAGCGCGGCGTAGGTCGTGGCCACCTCCTCGCGCACGCCGGTGCGGCCGGTGGCCAGGGTGGACAGGCGCAGCAGCATCAGCGCGCGCACGACCTCACGCTCGACCTCGGCGCCGGAACCCGCGGCGTGGCTGCGCACGAGGCTGCGCTGGAGCTGGGCGCGCAGGTCGGCCGGGATGTGCCGGGTGGCCAGCGCCCCGAAGCCGGTGGAGACGCCGTAGTGCGGCTCGACGTCGTCCGCGAGGTCCTCGATGACCGTACGGCTGCGGCGGACCTCCTCCAGCGACTCGCTGGACAGCTCGACCCGGGCGTCGTGGCGCGCGACGGCGACGACGTCCTCGAACGACACCGGCCCCAGGCCGACGGTGACGGTGGCGACCTGCTCGGCGGGTCGCGCGGCGATCTCGGTGCTCATGCGCCCATTCCACCCGGGCCGCCGGGCCCGGACATCCTCTGCGCGCCGGGTTCTGTCTCGGATCCGAGACATGTCTGGGATCCTGTATGCCGTGCCGAACGCTCCCGCTGCCGCGCAGGCACTCGCCGTGCTCAGGCTGCTCGCGCGGCACACCGCGCCCGTCCCGGCCGCGGCCATCGCCCGGGACCTGGACCTGCCCCGCTCGAGCGTCTACCACCTGCTGGCGGTGCTGCGCCGGGAAGGCTTCGTGGTGCACCTGCCCGAGGAGCGCCGTTGGGGCCTCGGCGTCGCGGCGTTCGAGCTGGGCTCGGCCTACTCCCGCCAGGCGCCGCTGGTCCGGGTCGCCCGCCCGCTGCTGGCCCGGCTGGTCGACGCCACCACGCACAACGCCCACCTGGCCGTGCTGCACGGGCGTGACGTGCTCTACGTCATCGAAGAGCGCGCGCCGGGCCGACCCCCGCTGGTGACCGACGTCGGGGTGCGTCTGCCGGCGACCCTCACGGCGAGCGGGCTGGCCATGCTGGCAGCGCTGCCGCCGGCGCAGGTGCGCGCCCTGTTCCCCTCCCGTGACGCGTTCGTCCAGCGGCACGGGGTCGGCCCGGGGTCGCTGCCGGCGCTGCGCCGGGAGCTGGCCGACGTGCGGCGCGCCGGGTTCGCCGCCGAGGACGGGTCGGTGACCCCCGACTTCGCCTCGGTCGCCTCGGCCGTCCTCGACCACAGCGGGCACCCGGTCGCCGGCGTGGCCGTGACCTTCCCGGCCGCGGAGGTGGACGGTCCCGCGCGGGCGACGATCGCCCGGCAGGTCACCCGTGTGGCCACCGAGCTCTCCCGCCGCATCGGTGGGCGGAGCGCCACCGGCACCGGGTCGACGGCCACGGTGTCCTGAGATGCCCGGTTCGTCCTGGCAACCGCTCCGTTCTCGTTGACCCCGTCCGACCCGGGTCCTACGGTTTGCCTTCGGGGTGACACCGCCGGGGGGCGGGTCTGAGGGTCTTGGGGGGTAGGTCGTGAACCGCGATGGCGGACCGACGTTGTGGTGGGACGGCGAGATCCGTCCCCAGGAGGATCGGGACGGCGACACCCGTCCCCAGGGGGACGTCACCTACGTCGTGGGCTCACCCTGGCGACTGCGCCGCGGGGTGCTCGCCACGGCGTCGCTGACCGGACTGGCTGCGGTCGGCCTCGTCTGCGCCACCACGACCACGCTGATGCGCGACGAGCCGGCACCCACGGGGGTCCGTCACAGCGCCCCGACCCGGATCGACGAGGACGCGGCCCCGGTGAGCACCGCCGCGCGGGCGCCCGAGGTGCAGCCGGCCAGCCGGGCCAAGGCGCCGTCCACCGCGGCGACGCCTGCGGCCACGTCACCGGACGGGCTGTCCGCGCCGCTCGCCCGGTCGCTGGAGAAGGCCGAGCAGGCCGCCCGGGCCGCCGGAGTGACGCTCACGGTGACCTCCGGGCGGCGCAGCCGCGCCGAGCAGCAGCGGCTGTTCGACGCGGCCGTCCGCCAGTACGGCTCGGTCGCCAAGGCTCGCCGGTGGGTGCTGCCCCCGGCCGAGTCCCGGCACGTCACCGGTGACGCGGTCGACGTCGGCCCCCGGTCGGGCGCTCGGTGGCTGGAGGTCCACGGCGTGGAGTGGGGACTGTGCCGGCGCTACGTCAACGAGTGGTGGCACTTCGAGCGGCTGGCACCGGCGATCGGCCAGGCGTGCCCGGCGCTGGAGCCCAACGCCGCCGGCTGAGCCCCGGCACCCGACCCGGCGCAACCGCCGCTCCGGGGCACGATGAACCCATGACCGCCATCCCCGGACCCGCGACCACCGTGCTCGTCACCTGTGGCGGCACCTCCCGCCGGCTCGGCGGACGGGACAAGACCCGCGAGCCGCTGGGCGCCGTCACCGTGCTGGACCACCTGCTCGCCGCCCTGCCGGCCGGGTGGCCGGTGATCTGCGTCGGCGAGGAGCGCCCGACCTGCCGTCCCGTCGGGTGGGCCCGCGAGGACCCACCCGGCGGCGGACCGGTGGCCGCCCTCAACGCCGGCCTGCGCCAGGTGCCCACCCCGATCTGCGTCGTCGTCGCCGGTGACATGCCCTTCGCCGGGCCGGCCGCCGCCGACCTCGCCGCCGCGCTCGAGGACTCGCCGGAGGACGACGCGGTGGTCGGCACTGACGGGTCGGGGCGGACGCAGCCGCTGCTCGCGGCATACCGGACCGACGCGCTGCGGGCGGCGCTGCCCGGGGACCCGGCCGGGGCACGGGTCCTGGCCGTCCTCGACCGGCTGCGCAACAGCACCCTCGAGCTGCCGGCCCCCCGCACGCTCGACGTCGACACCCCCGAGGCGCTCGCCCGGGCACGTCATATCGTCGGGGCATGAAGGCCATCACGATCCCCACGCCCGGCGACCCCGACGCACTCGTCCTCGCTGACGTCCCCGACCCCGAGCCCGGGCCCGGCGAGGTGCTGGTCGAGGTGGCCGCAGCAGGCGTCAACCGCGCGGACCTGCAGCAGCGGATCGGGGTCTACCCGCCGCCGCCGGGTGCGCCGGAGTACCCCGGGCTGGAGGTCAGCGGCACCGTCGCCGCGGTGGGCCCCGAAGTCACCGGCTGGTCCGTGGGCGACCAGGTGTGCGCGCTGCTGGCCGGCGGCGGCTACGCCGAGAAGGTGGCGGTGCCGGCCGGGCAGCTCCTGCCGGTGCCCTCCGGCGTCAGCCTCGTGGAGGCCGCGGCGCTGCCGGAGGTCGTGTGCACCGTGTGGTCCAACGTCTTCATGACAGCCAACCTGCTGCCCGGCCAGACGCTGCTCGTCCACGGCGGGTCCAGCGGGATCGGCACCATGGCCATCCAGCTCGCCCGCGAGGTCGGCGCGCACGTGGCCGTGACCGCCGGGTCGGCCGACAAGCTCAAGGCCTGCCAGGCCCTGGGCGCCGAGATCCTGGTCAACTACAAGGAGCAGGACTTCGTCGCGGAGCTGGACCGGGCCACCGCCGGGCACGGCGCCGACGTCGTCCTCGACAACATGGGCGCGAAGTACCTCGCCCGCAACATCCAGGCCCTGGCCACGAACGGCCGGCTGGTCATCATCGGCTTCCAGGGGGGCGTCAAGGCCGAGCTCGACCTGTCGGCGCTGATGCGCAAGCGGGCCGCGGTCATCTCCACCGGCCTGCGCGCGCGTCCCCTGGAGGAGAAGGCCGCCATCGTGGCCGCCGTGCGCGAGCACGTGTGGCCGCTCGTCGAGGCCGGCCGGGTCAAGCCCGTCGTGCACCGGACCTTCCCGCTGGCGCAGGCCCCGGACGCCCACCGCGAGCTCGACGCCGGCACGCACATCGGCAAGGTGCTGCTGACCGTGTGACCGGCCGCACCCCGCCGTCGTGAGGCCACCACCGGGTGGGGCTCGCCCGGGTGGTTCGGCTTAGCCCGTTTGCAGCGTCCGCCGGTCACCCCGGTGACGGACCCGCGCGCGGGGGGCAGTCCCTAGCCTCGGGACATGACCGGCCCACCGGTGGGGCAGACCGCCCCCAGGACCCGGACGGCGCGGCTGGACCGGGCCCTCGCGGACGCTCACGCGCGCACCGTGGCGTCCCTGCCGGGTGGCGAGGTGCACCACCTCGGCCCGGCGCTGCTCACCGGGAGCCGCACGACCCTGCGCTCGATGAACGGCGTGTTCGCCTTCGACGCGCGGGTGTTCAACACCCTGCAGGACGAGCGCCAGCTCGACGCCTGCCTGGCCATCGTCTCGACCTACGACGTGCCGTGGAGCTTCAACGCGTGGGCCCACCTCGGCGGGCCCGTGCTGGTCGAGCAGCTGGCGCACCGGGGGCTGGTCGCCGCCGGCGAGGCGACGGCCATGTGGCGCGACCTGGTCCCCCGGAAGGTGACCGGCACGGGATACCGGATCGAGGTGGTGCGGCGGCCGGCGGCCGCACGGGAGTGGGCCCGGACCCTGATCGAGGTGTTCTCCATGGACCCGGCGCTGGAGCCGGTCCTGGCCGCCCTGGCGGTCCGCGCCGACGAGCCGGCCCTGATCGCCCGGGTGGACGGCCAGCCGGTCGGCGCGGTTGCCGTCCTCGGGGCCGACGACGTCAGCGAGCTGGGCTTCCTCGCGGTGCGCCGGGCCTGGCGCGAGCGGGGCCTGGGCCGGCGGCTGGCCCACGCGGCCGAGGAGCTCGCCGCCCGACGGGGCAGCTCCGCGGTGGTCACGCTCGCACCACCCGGCGCGAGGCCGCTGTTCACCTCGTTGGGCTATGCCTCGGTGAGCAGCGTGACGTTCATGGTCTCCCCCGCAGCTGTCATGGCGGCGAGCGCCTGAGCCAGTGCAGGGCTGCGTCCTGGACCCGCCGAGGGGTTGGCCTATTACCTACGCTCCCGTAACCTACGAGAGCGTAAGTAATCTGCTGGAAGGAACCCCCATGTCCCGCGTCTGGTCCCAGACCGACCTGCTCCGCGAGCTCGACCAGGTGGTCGAGGGCGAGCTCAACCGGCACACCAAGGTCGCCAAGGAGTGGTTCCCCCACGACTACGTGCCCTGGAGCGAGGGGCGCAACTTCGACGGCCTCATGGGTGGCGAGCCCTGGAGCGAGGCCGACGCGGACATCCCCGACGTCGCCCGCTCGGCGCTCATCGTCAACCTGCTCACCGAGGACAACCTCCCGAGCTACCACCACGAGATCGCGCTGATCTTCGGCCGCGACGACGCGTGGGGCGACTGGGTGCACCGCTGGACCGCCGAGGAGGGCCGGCACGGCATCGCCATGCGCGACTTCATGCTGGTCAAGCGCATGGTCGACCCGGTCGCGCTGGAGCGGTTCCGGATGCAGCACATGTCCCAGGGCTACGAGTCGGCCCACTCCGGGGAGCTGCTGCACTCCCTGGCCTACGTCTCCTTCCAGGAGCTGGCCACGCGGGTCTCGCACCGCAACACCGGCAGGTTCACCAACGACCCGATGGCCGACCAGCTGCTGGCCCGGATCGCCGCGGACGAGAACCTGCACATGATCTTCTACCGCAACCTGCTCAACGCGGCCCTGCAGATCGCCCCGGACCAGACCATGCAGGCGATCCTCGAGGTCGTGAAGGGCTTCCAGATGCCCGGCACCGAGATCCCCGGCTTCCAGCGCAAGGCCGTAGAGATGGCCGTCGCCGGCATCTACGACCTGCGCCAGCACCGCGACGACGTGGTCATGCCGGTGCTGCGCTTCTGGAAGGTCTTCGAGATGGAGGGCCTGTCCGCCGAGGGCGAGAAGGCGCGCACCGAGCTCGCCGAGGTCATGGAGGGCCTGGAGAAGCAGGCCCTGCGCTTCGAGGACAAGCGGGAGACGCTCAAGGCCCGTATGGCGCCCCGCTGAGCCCCAGCCCCACCGCAGACCGGCGCCCCTGCCCTGGTGAACACGCGTTGGTCGCACGTTCGTCGCGTTGGTCGCAGGCGATCGCCTGTCACCGGCGCGACGAACCTCTCACCAACGTGAGCGACCGACGACGGCCTGGTCGCCACCGGGCCGGGTCGGGGCCCCGCAGGGTCAGGTGAGCGGCTTGTGCCAGGCGTGCATGGCGAAGATCGTCTCCAGGCCGGCACGGCGGTAGACCCCGGGCGCGCCGGTCGGGTTGTCGCTGTCGACCCCGAGCCGGACCCGCGCATAGCCCTCGCGGCGGGCCACCTCGTAGGCGTGGTGCAGCAGGGCCGAGGCCACGCCCCGCCCGCGGGCGGGCGTCAGGGTGCCGAGGGACTGGATGTAGAGCGCGTCCTCGTTCGCCATGCGGCGGCTGGCCAGCATCACCGCCGCCGGCTCGCCGTCCAGCTCGGCCAGGAACCACAGGCTCGGGTCGAACCCGGCACTGCCGTGCCAGCGGCTCATGAAGGCCTCGTAGGCCTCCGGCTCCTTGCCCCAGTGCTCGGCGAAGCTCTCCTCCTTGAGCCGGTGCACCAGCCGCGTGTCGTCCTCGTCGTCGCAGCGCACCGTCCGGACCACCAGGCCAGGGACCTCCGGCGCGGGCGCCGGCGTCGCCGGCACGTCCCCGCTCATCCGCCAGAAGGTGCGCACCCGCTCGAACCCGGCCGCGGCCAGGCGGCGCTCCGTGCCGTGGTCCCCGCGGATCGAGCCCGCGTCGAGGAGCGGCGGCTCGCCGGGCCACCCGGCATACCGCCGCCGCGCCCAGGCGGTGACCTCGGCCCAGCCCGCGGCACCCATGGCGTCGGCGTCCTCCTCGGGCAGGTCCGGGTGGACGTACATGTCCACCGCCAGCCGGGCGCTGCCCGGCCGGGGACCGGTCCACCACCACGCGACCACCTCACCCGTGGTGGCGGCGCGCACGAGGCCCTGCAGCCGCTCATCGCCCGGGGCGGGCGGCGCGATGTCCTCCTGGACGTCCTCCAGGCTGCTGTCGACGAACCCGAGCACCGCCAGGTCGCAGGCCGAGACGAGCCCCAGGATGGCCTCGGCGTCCGCCGGGACGACCGGGCTGACGGTGAAGCGCCCGGCCAGCGCCGGTGGGAGGGTCGGGGTGGGCATGACGCGAGAGTCGCAGCGCGGGTGTGGACGCGGCAACCGGTTTGACCGGGCAGGATGGGGCCATGAGCGACGTCGAGCAGCAGCGCGGGGACGACGAGCAGGGCCAGCGGGTCGTCGTGGTGACCCAGGACGGCATGGGCGTGGCCAACCACGACCCCGCGACCACCGAGGAGGAGGAGCGCAGCCCCGCCGACCTGGTCGAGCAGCCGGCCAAGGTCATGCGCATCGGCGCGATGATCAAGCAGCTGCTCGAGGAGGTGCGCAACGCGCCGCTGGACGAGGCCGGGCGGGCGCGGCTGGCCGAGATCCACCGCCGCTCGCTGTCCGAGCTCGAGCAGGGGCTCGCCCCCGAGCTGGTCGAGGAGCTCGAGCGGATCACCTTGCCGTTCAACGACACCGCGCCCTCCGACGCCGAGCTGCGCATCGCCCAGGCCCAGCTGGTGGGGTGGCTGGAGGGGCTGTTCCACGGCATCCAGACCGCGCTGTTCGCCCAGCAGATGGCCGCCCAGGCCCAGCTTCAGGAGATGCGCCGGGCCCTGCCGCCGGGGCACGGCCCCGCCGGTCCCGGGCACCACCCGATGCCCGGTATGCCCCGCCACGGGGACGAGACCGGCCCCACTGGCCAGTACCTCTGAGCGCACGATGCGTGGGCGGCTGCCTCCGGCGACCTACGCCCCGATGAGGCCCGGCTGCCACGGCACCGTGACGGCGAGGACCAGCAGCGCGACGCCGACGCCGAGGCTCAGCTGCGGGCCGCGTCGCCACACCTTCTCGAGCAGGATGACGATCGCCAGCGCGGCCATCCACACCATGTTCATGACGCCCACCGCGACGAGGACGAGCATGAGGCTCCAGCAGCAGCCCAGGCAGTAGCCGCCGTGCCACGCGCCGACCCGGCCGTCGCGGAGCCGGCCCGTGAAGCTGCCGACGTGCATCAGCACCCCCAGCGGGGAGCGGCAGTGGGCCAGGCACCGGGCCTTGAGCGGGCTGAACTGGTAGGTCCCGGCGATGGCCAGGGCGGCACTGGCCGCCACGACCCGCGCCCGGCCGCTGGTCATCGTCACCGCGTCGAGCCACCGGGTCAGCCCGAAGGCGACGAGCCCGTAGGCCGCCCAGGCCAGGAAGTACCCGGCCAGCAGGGCCGTCACCCTCGCCGCCCGGGCCAGGCCCGCCGTCCGCGCCGAGACCACCCGCAGGTACAGCCGCGCGACGGGGGCCACCGACGGCAGCATCATGGCGGCCATCATCGCGACCCACAGGCCCAGGAACGGCAGCAGTGCCGCCGGTGCACCCGAGCCGCCCATCGGGGCGGACATGGACATCGCCGGAGCACTCGACCAGGTCAGCAGCCACGCCCAGCACAGGGCCGCGACGCCGAGCAGGGCCGCCCACAGGACGGCGGCGTCGCTACGCCGACCAGGCGAAGTCGCGGTAGTGGCCATTCTTGCCCGTGTTGTCGAAGGACCAGCCGTAGTCCGGGTCGTTGAAGGTCCCGACCGTGCTCCGCGCCACGGGCAGGTCCGTGCCCATGGGGTGGAACACGTTGACGATCCGCATCACCGGGCTGTCCGGGGCCCGGACACCGGTGACCTCGAAGTCCATGATGCCGGGGACGGTCACGCGTCGGGTGTCGTCGTGGGACTCGAAGGTGATCGGCACGAACTTCACCCCCACCTGCTCGCCGATGAGGGTGGCGAGGAACTCCGGCATCCCACCCCTGGCGCCGGAGAGGATGGGGCCAAGCGCCTCCCGCTGCGCCTGGTCGGCACGTTCGTCGATGTAGACGGCCACCCGCCAGCCGCCCTCGCCCATCACCTGGGGCGCGTCGACCACGAGGATGATCCCGAGGCCGTCGAGGCGTAACCCGTCGGACTCCCCGTCGGTGACCTGCATGGCCAACGGCACGAGGCAGCGCTCGTTGTCGGCCGGCGCCTGGAACGCCGACGTGACGCACGGGCAGAGGATGTCGCAGTTGCAGTTCTCGAGGTACTCGCCGGTCAGGTGCCAGGCCACGTCGCTCACCCCATCCACTCCCCTGCCCCGCCCTCCAGTATCAACCTCCAGACATCACCGGGGGATACGCCAGAACGCGCAATAGGGTCGGGCCATGCCCCTGTTCGACCTGTCCCTCAGCGAGCTGCACGCCTACCGTCCCGAGCGCGCCGAGCCGGAGGACTTCCGCTCCTTCTGGGATGCCACGCTCGCCGAGGCGCGCAGCCACCCGCTCGACCCGACGCTGGCCGACCACGACCTGCACCTGCCGTTGGTCGAGGCGATGGACCTGTCCTTCAACGGGTTCGGCGGCCAGCGGGTGCGTGGCTGGCTGCTGCGCCCACGCGGCCTCGAGGGCGACCTGCCCGCCGTCGTGCACTACCTCGGCTACGGGCAGGGGCGCGGCGAGCCGCTGGACTGGCTGGCCTGGCCGGCCGCCGGGTTCGCGACCATCGTCATGGACACCCGCGGACAGGGTGCCCGCGCGGGCACCGCCGGAGCC
>DASSPC010000466.1:0-2014 GCA_035699865.1 Oryzihumus sp.
TCCCGTGCCCTCCGGGGGACGGTATGACGGGGGCTTGTCGGCCTGGAAGTCCGGCACGTCGTGGCCGGTCCACGTGCCGGCGTCGGCGTCCCACCAGATGTAGGCCTTGCGCTCGCTCCACGGCTTGCCGTCGGGGTCGGCGGCCGCGCGGTTGTAGAGGATGCGCCGGTTCGACGGCCACGCCCAGCCCCACTCGGGGGCCACCCAGGACTGCTCCTGGCCGGGCTTGCGCCGCGCGGCCTGGTTGACGCCGTCGGCGTAGACCCCGGTGTAGATCCAGCAGCCGCCGCTGGTGGACCCGTCGGCCTTCATCTCGGTGTAGCTCGACAGCGGTTGACCGGCCTTGTCGCCGCTGAGGTGGACGCCGTTGATCTCCTCGAGCACCGCCTCCGCCGACGGCTCGCCCTTGTCGTTGACGGGGTAGTCCCAGACGAGGTCGAGCAGCGGTCGGTCGCGTTCGAGCGTGGAGCCGGCCAGGCGCTCGCGGATCTTGCGCCCGAGGTGGAAGAAGAAGTGCAGCTCGCTGCGCGCGTCGCCCGGCGGTTCGACCGCCTTGTGGTGCCACTGCAACATCCGCTGGGTCTGGGTGAACGAGCCGTCCTTCTCCACGTGCGCGGCGGCGGGGAAGAAGAAGACCTCCGTAGCGATGTCCTCGGTGCGCAGCTCGCCGGTCTCGATCTCGGGGCTGTCCTTCCAGAAGGTCGCCGAGTCGATCATCGCCAGGTCGCGCACCACCAGCCACTTCAGGTGCGCCATGGCCAGCCGTTGCATGCGACCGTGCGCGGAGCCGACGGCGGGGTTCTGGCCGAGCAGCATGTAGCCCTCGACCTTGTCCTCGAGCATGTCCATCACGGTCTGGTAGGTGCCGTGGTCACCGGTCAGGCGCGGGAGGTAGTCGAAGCACCAGTCGTTGTCGGCGGTGGCTGCTTCCCCCCAGTACGCCTTCAGCAGGCTGACCATGTAGGCGTCGGCATCGGCCCAGAAACCCTTCTGGTCCTTGCTGAAGGTGGCCTGCAGGTAGCCGTCGAGGCCCGGGTGCTGGTCGGCCTGGGGCATCGGCAGGTAGCCGGGCAGGATGTTGAACAACGTCGGGATGTCGGTCGAGCCCTGGATGCTGGCGTGGCCCCGCAGGGCGAGGATGCCGCCGCCGGGACGGCCCATGTTGCCCAGCAGCAGCTGGATGATCGCCGCACCCCGGATGTACTGCACTCCCACGGAGTGGTGCGTCCAGCCCACCGAGTAGACCCAGCAGGTGGTGCGGTCGCGGCCGCTGTTGGCGGTGACCGCCTCGCACACCTCGAGGAACAGCTCCGGCGGGACGCCGCACACCTCCTGGACCATCTCGGGGGTGTAGCGCGCGTAGTGCCGCTTGAGCACCTGGAAGACGCACCGCGGGTGCTGCAGGGTCTCGTCCCGGTGGACGCGGCCGTGCTCGAGGCTGGCGCCGTGGCCGCCCATCTCGTGGCCGGCCGCACGCGAGGCCTGCGACCCCTCGTGCTCGGTGCCGCTGGCGTGGCTGGGCCCCTGCCTCTCGCCCTCCTCGCCCTGCGCGGGCTCCCGCGCGTTGCCGGCGGCGGCGTACTCGGCCGCACCCTCGTAGCCCCACGTCTCGGTGTCGTAGGTGCCGGTCTCCGGGTCGTAGCCGGAGAACACCCCGTCGAGGTCCTCGGTGTCCTGGAAGTCCTCACGCAGGATCGTCGCGGCGTTGGTGTAGGCGACGACGTAGTCGTGGAAGTACTTCTCGTTGCTCAGGATGTAGTTGACGACCCCGCCCAGGAACACGATGTCGCTGCCGGCGCGCAGCGGCACGTGGCTGTCGGCCACCGCCGAGGTGCGGGTGAACCGCGGGTCGATGTGGATCACCGTGGCGCCACGCGCCTTGGCCTCCATCACCCACTGGAACCCGACCGGGTGGCACTCGGCCATGTTCGAGCCCTGGATGACGATGCAGTCAGAGTTCTGCAGGTCCTGCTGGAACGTCGTGGCGCCGCCGCGACCGAACGAGGCCCCCAGA
>DASSPC010000467.1:0-4944 GCA_035699865.1 Oryzihumus sp.
GACGACAGCCGCTTCGACAAGATCGTCGGCGGGGGACTGGCCAACCTGCGCAACGGCGTCGTCGGCGCGGGGCTGTTCACCGCCGACACCGACGACCCGCTGTGGCACCGCGCCCACAACATCCTCATGGCGCCGTTCAGCGTCCAGGCGATGCGCGACTACATGCCCCGGATGCTCGACATCGCCGACCAGCTGATGGAGAAGTGGTCGCGGCTGAACCCGGGGGAGGAGGTCGACGTCCCGGCCGACATGACCCGGCTGACCCTCGACACCATCGCGCTGTGCGGCTTCGGCTACCGGTTCAACTCCTTCTACCGCGACACCCCGCACCCGTTCGTCCAGGCGATGGTGCGGGTGCTCGGCGAGTCCCAGGCCCGGATGCGCCAGCTGCCCCTCCAGGCCCGCCTGCGGGTGCGCGCCCAGCGCCAGCTCGAGGAGGACCAGGCGTTCATGGCCGACCTGGTCGGACGGCTCATCGCCGAGCGCCGGGCCCAGGGCGAGGCGGCGGACACCACCGACCTGCTCGGCCGGATGATCACCGGGGTGGACAAGCAGAGCGGCGAGGGCCTGCCCGACGACAACATCCAGGCGCAGTGCATCACCTTCCTCGTCGCCGGCCACGAGACGACCTCGGGCCTGCTGTCGTTCGCCATCTACTACCTGCTCAAGAACCCGCAGGTGCTTGCGCGGGCACGCGCCGAGGTGGACGAGGTGCTCGGGGACACCGCCGCGCCGACCTTCGAGCAGGTGCACCGCCTCACCTACGTGCGCCAGGTGCTGGACGAGTCGCTGCGCCTGTGGCCGACCGCGCCGGGGTTCACGCGGGCACCGTTCGAGGACACCGTGATCGGTGGCCGCTACGCCATCCCGGCGCACACCCCGTTGACGGTGCTCACCCCGGCGCTGCACCGGTCCCCGTCCGTCTGGGGGCCGGATGCCGGGGAGTTCAACCCCGAGCACATGGCTCCCGAGCGCCTGGCGGCGGTGTCCCCGGCGGTCTACAAGCCGTTCGGGACCGGGATGCGGGCCTGCATCGGCCGCCAGTTCGCCCTGCAGGAGGCCGCGCTGGTGCTGGGCATGGTCCTGCAGCGGTTCGACCTGATCGACCACCTCGACTACCAGCTGCGGACCAGGACGACGCTCACGGTGAAGCCGGACGAGTTCCACGTCCAGGTGGTGCCGCGGCCGGACGTCCACATCGCACGCGCCACCACCGAGCCGGGGGTGGCGGCCGGCACCCCCGCCCCGTCGGCGGCGCCGGCGCCGATGGTGGCACGCCACGGCACGCCGCTGGCCGTGCTGTTCGGCTCCAACCTCGGCACGGCGGAGTCCCTGGCGACCCGGCTGGCGCAGGAGGGCACCGAGCGCGGCTTCGACGTGACCGTCGGCTCGCTCGACGACCACGTGTCCGACCTGCCCGCGGACGGCGCCACGGTGGTCGTGACGTCCTCCTACAACGGCACCCCGCCGGACAACGCCGCCGCCTTCTGCCGGTGGCTCACCGGCGCGGACACCGAGGCGGCCAGGGGGGTGGCGTTCACCGTGTTCGGCTGCGGCAACACGGAGTGGGCGGACACCTACCAGGCGGTGCCCAAGCTCGTCGACGAGCAGCTCGAGCAGCACGGCGGGCGACGCGTGCACCCCCGGGGCGAGGGCAACGCGGCCGGCGACTTCGACGCGGCATACCGCGCCTGGCACGCCAGCCTCTGGGCGGACATCGCCGGGGCCCTGGACCTGCCTGCGGAGGTCGCCAGGGAGGCGCCGACCGGGCCGAGGCTGTCGGTGACCCTGACCAACCGGCAGGTGACCAACCCGGTGGTCGTCTCCTACCAGGCGCATCCGGCGCTGGTCCGTGAGAACCGGGAGCTGCTGCCCACCGTGGCGTCCGCAGGCCCGCCCGACCGCTCGGTCCGGCACCTCGAGGTCGCGATCCCGGCGGGGATGACGTACCGCACCGGCGACCACCTGGGCGTGCTGCCGCGCAACAGCTTCCAGGCGATCCGGCGGGTCATCGACCGGTTCGGGCTCGACGCCGGGCAGTACCTGACGATCATCCCCAACGGCGGCAGCTTCACCCACCTGCCCATCGACGAGCCGGCGCCGCTGCTGGGCGTGCTGGGCAGCTGCGTCGAGCTGCAGGACGTGGCCAGCCGGGCCGACCTGGAGGTGCTCGCCCGCTACACCGAGGACCCGGCGCAGCAGGCCGCGCTCCTGGCCATGACCGGGGACACCGAGGAGGGGCAGGCGCGCTACCGCGACCAGGTCCACGCGAGGAACCGGTCCGTCCTGGACCTGCTGGACGACTTCCCGGCGTGCCGGCTGCCGTTCGAGGTCTACCTGGAGCTGCTGCCCCCGCTGCGGCCCCGGTTCTACTCGATCTCCTCCTCGCCGCGGGTCAGCGCCGACACGTGCAGCATCACCGTCGGGCTGCTGCGCGGTCCGGCGCGGTCCGGCGCCGGGCTCTACAACGGGGTCTGCTCCGGCCACCTGGCCCAGCTGCCGGTCTACGGCACCGTGTTCGTGTTCGTCCGCCAGCCGGCGATCCCGTTCCGCCCGCCGGAGAACCCGCACACGCCGATGATCATGGTCGGGGCCGGGACCGGGCTGGCGCCGTTCCGCGGGTTCCTGCAGGACCGGGCGGCCCAGCGCGAGCAGGGCGTGCCGACCGGGGACTCCCTGTTGTTCTTCGGGTGCCGCAACGCCGACCTCGACCTGATCTACGCCGAGGAGCTGGCGGCCTGGGAGGGGCAGGGCGTGGCCCGGGTCGAACGGTGCTACTCGGACGCCCCGGGGTCACCGCGCCGCTGGGTCCAGGACGCGATGCTCGACTGTGCCGACGAGGTCTGGGACCTGCTCCAGCGCGACGCGGTGGTGCTCGTCTGCGGCAACGCCGCCACCATCGCCCCGGGCGTCAGGGCGTCCCTGGTCAAGGTCTTCCGGGACCACACCGGGGCCGGCGAGGCCGACGGGGCCGCGTGGCTGGCGGGGCTGCGGTCCTCCGAGCGGCTGGTGGAGGACATCTGGGGCTGAGCGCCCTCAGGGGCGGGTCGCCCGCGTGGTGAGGACGACGTCGTCGGTGGAGACGTGCACGTGCCGTTGGGTGTCCGTGACCGAGCCGACGGCGTCGGCGATCTGCTCGAGGAGCAGGTTGACCCCCGCTTCGGTGGGCTTGGCCTGCGGCCACAGCGGCTGGGCGGTCGCCTCGCGCGCCCACACGGCTCCGGCGAGGGCTCCGCGGTCGAGGTGGTGGACCATCACCGCCGGCTCCAGGCGTGCCCCCGACCAGGAGGTCAGCTTGATGATCCCGCTCCAGCTGTCGATGTGCGCCCCGGGAGCCACGGCGCCCAGCTTCTCCCGGAAGATCGTGTTCGGCTCGTCGATGTGCGCGGTAGGCCTCATCGTCCCGAGGCTACGCGATCGTCCTGAGAGGCCACCGGCCCCGGGAGGGGCTCGGCGGTGGGCGGGCCGGGGCGGCGGACCCGCGAGGAGGACCTACGCGGACTGCATGAGCCACCGACCCCGGCGCCTCGGAAGACTCGCCGGGATCCGGGGAGGAGAGGTTCATGACCGGGATCAGCACCCACGAGCAGCAGCAGGTCGACGCGGCCAACAGCTCCGGCAGGGTCCCTGTGGTCTTCGTCCACGGTCTCTGGCTGCTGCCGAGCAGCTGGGACCGGTGGCGGGCCCGCTTCGAGGAGGCGGGCTTCGCCACGCTCGCCCCGGGGTGGCCGGACGACCCCAACACCGTCGCCGAGGCCAACGCCGAGCCGGACACCCTGGCGCACAAGACCGTGGGGCAGGTCGCCGACCACTTCGAGGAGACGATCCGCGCCCTGGACCGCAAGCCGGCGGTGGTCGGGCACTCCTTCGGCGGGCTGATCACCCAGATCCTCGCCGGGCGTGGCCTGGCCCAGGTCTCGGTGGCCATCGACCCCGCACCGTTCCGCGGCGTCCTGCCGCTGCCGGTCTCGGCGCTGAAGTCCGCCTCGCCGGTGCTGGGCAACCCGGCCAACTACAGCCGGGCCGTCCCCCTGACCTACGAGCAGTTCCGCTACGCCTTCGCCAACGAGGTCGACGAGGACGAGGCCAGGCAGCTCTACGACACGTATGCCGTGCCGGCCTCGGGCACGCCGCTGTTCCAGGCCGCGACGGCCAACCTCAACCCGTGGACCGAGGCGAAGGTCAACAGCAAGAACCCCGACCGTGGGCCGTTGCTCATCGTCTCCGGGGAGAAGGACCACACGGTCCCGTGGGCGATCGCCAACGCGTCGTACAAGAAGCAGCGCCGCAACGACGGTGTCACCGAGATCGTCGAGATCCCCGGTCGCGGGCACTCCCTGACCATCGACCACGGGTGGGGCCAGGTCGCCGACACGGCGCTGGCCTTCGTCCAGCGCTTCACCGCCCCGGCCGCGGCGGGCTGAGGCGCGCTCTCAGGTCGAGGACACAGGTCCGTCCCAACCGACGCACCTGCGGGCCTGTGTCGGACGGGACGGACCTGTGCGCGGGACGCCAGCTGAGCCACCCGGCATACCGGGTCCGGGCACGACACGGCCCCCTCCACCCGCGGGTGGAGGGGGCCGTGCTGTCAGCAGGTGGCTCAGATGAGGCCGAGCTCCCTGACCGCGTCGCGCTCCTCGACGAGCTCGGCGGCGGTGGCGTCCATGCGGGCGCGGGAGAACTCGTCGATCTCCAGGCCCTGGACGATCTCCCAGTCGCCGCCCTTGGTGACGACGGGGTAGGAGTAGATGAGGCCCTCGGGCACGCCGTACTCGCCCTGGGAGCGGACCGCCATGGAGACCCAGTCACCCTCGGGGCTGCCCTGGATCCAGTTGCGGGCGGCGTCGATCGTGGCCGACGCGGCGGAGGCGGCCGAGGAGGAGCCCCGCGCCTCGATGATCGCGGCGCCGCGCTTGGCGACGGTCGGGATGAAGTCGTTCTCGA
>DASSPC010000468.1:0-6362 GCA_035699865.1 Oryzihumus sp.
ACCCGAGGGGTGTGAACGTGCCCCGGCGGGGAGGCCACGACATGGACCCGGTGCAGGTGCACCTCGGCGGCGTGCCCGAGACGCTGCTGTGGAACCTCTACCAGCGAGCGACCGAGGCACGGCAGGCCCACCCCGTGCTGCGCGACCCGAGGGCGGTCGAGCTCGTCGAGTCGATCGACTACCCCTTCGCGGCGCGGTTCGGCCCCGGCGAGCTGGGCCAGTGGCAGGCCCTGCGGGCGGCGACGTTCGACCGGGAGGTGCGGCGGTTCCTGCGCGCCCACCCCGATGGCACCGTCGTGGCGCTCGGAGAGGGACTCGAGACGCAGTTCTGGCGGGTCGACAACGGTCGGGTGCACTGGCTGACGGTCGACCTGCCCGAGACGGTCGACGTGCGCACCCGGCTGCTCGGGCCGGCGACCGGGCGGCAGTCCGTCGCAGCCGTGTCGGCGCTGGACCCGGCGTGGATGGACCAGGTCGACTCCAGCCGCGGCGTGCTGTTCACGGCGCAAGGGCTGCTGATGTACCTCCAGCCCGAGGAGGTCCACGGCCTCGTGGCCGCCCTGGCCCAGCGGTTCCCGGGCGCGCAGATGGTGCTGGACGGGGTGCCGCCGTGGTTCAGCCGGCGCACCCGGGCCGGGCAGATGCGCACGAAGCAGGGCTACGTCACCCCGCCGATGCCGTGGGCGCTCGACGCGCCCGAGCGCCGCCGGCTGCTGGCCATCCCCCGGGTCGACGAGGTCCGCGACCTCGTCCCGCCCCGGGGCCGCGGCCTGCTGCACGGCTGGGTCGCCCCCGTGGTCAACCGGTCCGCGCGGGTGCACGCCCTCGGGGTGACCGGCCTGCCGGTCCTGCGGCTGCGCTTCGCCGCCGCCTGAGCACCTGGAGCCCGTCATGATGCTGCGCAACGTCCAGCCCGGCGACGTCGACGCCTACGTGCGGATGCGCTGCGACCCCGTGATGATGGCCGAGCTCGGCGGCCCGCTGCCCCGCGAGGGCATCGAGGACAAGGTCGCCCGCGACGTCGCAGCTGCCGAGTCCGGCGAGTCGCTCATCCTCATGGTGGTGCCCGACGAGAGCCGACCCGACGAGGTCGCCGGCTGCGTGGTGCTGTGGTCCCACGAGGACGAGGAGGCGCCGGGCGTGAAGCTGTCCGAGGTCGGCTGGATGATCCTGCCGGAGTTCCAGGGCCGCGGCCTGGCCAAGGCGGCCGTCCGGGAGCTGCTGGGCAGGGCACGTCGGGAGGGCCGGTGGGGGCTGGTGCATGCTTTCCCCGGCGCGACGAACGGGCCGTCCAACGGCATCTGCCGCTCCCTCGGCTTCACCCTCGTCGGCCCGCGTGACGTCGACTTCGCCGGTCGGGTGCTGCGCACCAACCACTGGCGGGTCGACCCCGCGACCGGGCTGGGCGGCTGAGCCGGCCACACGGCATACACAGGAGTAGAGAGCAGTGGTGGCAACGGGTTTCGTCGTGGAGGTCGCCCCCTGGGACAGCCCCGACGGGCAGCGGCTGCGCGCGGCGCAGCGGGCCGAGCTGGTCGCGGCCTATGACGGCGACGTCGAGCCGGGCACCAAGCCGACCGCAGCCGACGTCAGCGTGTTCCTGGTGGCCCGCGAGAGCACCGGGGACGCGGTTGGGTGTGGCGCGCTGCGCCACCTCGGCGGTGAGGTGGCCGAGATCAAGCGGATGTATGTCGCGCCCGACCACCGGGGTCGTGGTGTCTCGCGGCTGGTGCTGGGCGCCCTTGAGGCGCAGGCCCTCTCGCGGGGCTGGACGGTGCTGCGGCTGGAGACCGGACCGCTGCAGGCCGAGGCCATCGGGCTCTACACCAGCGCGGGCTACGCGCCGATCCCGGCGTTCGGTCCCTACGTCGGGTCGACGACCTCGCTGTGCTTCGAGCGGCGCCTGGAGGCGGGTCAGCCGACGGGCGGCTAGCGCTCTCCGACTGGTCGCCGGGTCGCCGTCACGATGATCTCGGGGCTGGCGTCGGTGAACGGCGAGCCGTCCCAGTCACCGTGGACGGTCTCGACCGAGAAGCCTGCGACCTCGAGGGTCCGCTCGAGCGTCGGCAGGTCACGGAACGCGAGCGTGCTGCGGCTCTCGACGTGCTCGGCCGCGTCGGCGCCGAGGACGTGGTGAGTGCTGAAGGTGACCGTGTCGTCACCGACCTCGGTCACCTCGTGCCAGGACTCGACGCGCCGGCCGGCGATGACCGTCGCGGCACGTGAGCGCTCGGGGGTCCAGCGCCGCCACGCCTGCGCCGCGGGGTTGCGCGTCTCGAACGCCAGCCCCCCTCCGGCCACCACGGCCCGGGCGAGCTGACCGAGCGTGGCGGCCCACTGCTCATCGGTGACGAACACCTGGGCGACGTGGCCCGCCATCACCGCCAGGTCGAAGGCGTCCTCGGGCACGTCGACGGCCGTGCCCTGCACCCAGGTCACGGCCTCGGACCCGGGCTTGGCGCGCGCCGTCTGCAGCATCCCGGCGGCCGGGTCGACACCCGTGACGTGGTCGGCGTGCCCGGCCAGCTCGATCGCCAGGGTGCCGGTGCCGCAGCCGACGTCGACGATGCGTCTGGCCTCGAGGGTCCGGGCGAGGGCGAGGTAGTGCTCGACGTCCCAGCGCCCCCCGTTCCAGGCGTCGTAGAGCGCGACGAGGCGAGGATCGGCATACAGCTCGTCAGCCATGGGGCCGGACGCTAGCGAGCGGGGTGGGCGGGCGGCCAACCCCTTTTCGCAGCCGGGTGGTGCGGGTCTAGCCCATGCCCCCGCCGCCGGACGTGCCGGTCCAGCTCGGGCCGCCGCTCAGCTTGAACGAGTCCGGGTCCATGTCGCCGTGCTCGTCGGCCAGGCGCTCCTCACGGGTGCGCGGGTGGTGGTGCCGGTAGATCGCGCCCCGGATCGCGAGCGTGATGACCGTGACCATGGCCAGCACGAAGACCGCGGTGAAGAACGACTCGATGATGACGCTTGCCATGGCATCTCCTGTTGCCCCCCGACCGGTCCACCCGGTCACCTCGAGCGTACGCCGGTCCGGGCGCCCGGCGAGGGCATTCGGTCCCGCCGCCACGACGACCCGTGGGGGGCTTCCCGGGTACCGTTCAGCAGGGGAGCCCGTTCGACCCGGGAGGGTGCCCGTGGACCGGCAGCCGATCGTCGCCGAGATGGAACGGGCGCGCCTGGACTTCCACCGGCTGCTGGACACCGCCACCAGCGCGGACCTGCGCGCCGGCACGAACGGCACCAGGTGGACCAACGAGCAGCTGCTCTTCCACATGCTGTTCGGCTACCTCGTGGTGCGCACCCTGCTCGTGCTCGTCCACGTGCTCTCCCGCGCGCCGCGCGGGGTGTCCCGACGGTTCGCCGCAGCCCTCAACGCGGCCACGAGGCCGTTCCACGTCGTCAACTACGTCGGGTCACTCGGCGGGGCCCGCCTGCTCGGCCACGCCGGCATGGAACGGGTGCTCGACCACGTCATCGCGCGGCTCCAGGGCAAGCTCCTGCGGGAAAGCGATGTGGCGCTGGGCCGTGGCATGCACTTCCCCGTCGGGTGGGACCCCTACTTCACCGATGTCATGACGGTGGGGGACGTCTACCACTACGCCACCCAGCACTACGACCACCACCGCCGGCAGCTGACCCTCCCGACCGCCCGGGACTGAGCCGGGCAGACCCCGGCTGTGCCCGCGCAGACCCCGGCTGTGCCCGCGCAGGCCCGGGCTGTGCCAGCGCAGGCCCGGGCTGTGCCCGCGACGCCGGGCAGGCCGTCAGCAGCAACCCGTGTCGAGCACGCGGGAGAGGGCGTTCATCGCCTCGGGCACGAGGCGGTAGTGCACGTTCATGCCGTCCCGGCGCTTGGTGACGAGGCCGGCGGTGAGCAGCTGCTTGAGGTGGTGGCTGGTCGTGGGCTCGGACAGCCCGACCACCGGCGCGAGGTCGCAGGTGCAGGCCTCGTAGTTCGGCTGGGAGAGCAGGTGGTCCACCAGCAGGAGCCGGGCCGGGTCGGCCAGGGCCTTGAGCCGCACGGCGAGGCCGACGGCGTCGTCCCGGGACATGCTCGTCGCGGGCGCGAGCGGGGCGCAGCAGATCGGTGAGGTGTCCTGCAGGAGCGGCAGCGGCTTGGGCATGAAGAAATCCTCGCAACCTTCTTGACTAACGTCAAATGTCTAGCGATTCTATGAACATCAAAGAGGTTGTCGACCCGCCGAAGGAGAAGTCGATGTTGCCCGTGTCCACGACCCACGCCCTGGCCCTCGCCCGCGCCGAGGAGGTGCGCCGGACGGCTGCCCGCTCCTGGCTGCGCGAGCCCGCACCCGCGCATACCGCCTGGTTTGCCTCCGCCCTCTCGGCGCTGTCGCGCCCGCTGCACCACGAGACCCAGGAGGCCCGCACCGTGCCGGCCTCCCCCGCCGCCTGCTGCGCCTGAACCCCACCACCCGAAGGGCCTTGACCATGTCCCGCATCCAGCTCGCCCTGAACGTCGACGACATCGACGCCGCCGTGGACTTCTACTCCACCCTGTTCGCGACCGCGCCGGCCAAGCGGCGCCCCGGCTACGCCAACTTCGCCGTGGAGAACCCGCCGTTGAAGCTGGTCCTGTTCGAGAACCCGGCAGCCAGCGGCACGCTCAACCACCTCGGGGTCGAGCGCGCATCGATGGACGAGGTCGCCGCACAGGCCGACCGGCTCGAGGCCGCCGGCCTGAGCCTGGAGACCGAGGGGGACGTGGTCTGCTGCTACGCCCGGCAGTCCAAGCACTGGGTCACCGGCCCGGACGGGCAGCGCTGGGAGAACTACGTCGTCCTCGCCGACGCCCAGCCCGAGCTCGAGGGACGCAGCGCCGCCGGGGAGGCCGCCCCCACCGGCGGGTGCTGCGGCACGGACGCGGCCACTGAGGGCGCCGCCTGCTGCTGACCCGCAGCCGGGGCCGCGCGCCGTTCACCGACTGTTCGTTTGACGGCGACGGCCGGGCGCCACGACGATTCACGGTGCGATGACTACTCACGTTGACCTGAATCACCGGCGCCCGGCCGTCCCGCCGGTGCTGGACCAGCCGTCGGTGAAGCTGTTCGCCGACCCGCTGCGGGCGCAGCTGGTGACCCTGCTGGCGGCCGAGCAGCTGTGCACCTGCCACCTGGCCGAGGCCACCGGGGCGCTGCCGACCGCGGTGTCGAACCACCTGCGCCAGCTGCGCGAGGCCGGCGTCGTCGAGACCGAGCCGTGCGGCCGCTACACCTACTACCGGCTGCGCCCCGAGGCGCTGGAGGCCGTCGCGGCCCAGTTCACGGCCCTGGCGCAGGCCGCCCGCACCGCACCGCGCAGGCCCTGCTGATGGCCGGGTCCACCTCCGCGCCTGGGCTGGGTCGCCGGCTGGTCGCCGAGCTGGTCGGCACCGCGATGCTCGTCGCGGTGGTCGTCGGGTCGGGCATCGCCGCCCAGCAGCTCTCGCCGGGCAACGTGGGGCTGCAGCTGCTGGAGAACTCCACCGCCACCGTGTTGGGCCTGACGGTGCTCATCCTGATGTTCGGGCCGGTGTCCGGGGCCCATTTCAACCCGGTCGTCTCGGCGGCGGACTGGCTGCTCGGTCGGCGCGCCGGGACCGGCCTCAGCGGTCGGGACGTGGGGGCCTACACCGTGGCCCAGGTGGCCGGCGCCGTCGCCGGGGCGGTCCTGGCCAACCTCATGTTCGACGTCCCCACCCACCTGGCCACGCACGACCGCACCCACGCCAACCTGTGGCTCGGGGAGGTCGTGGCCACGGCCGGGCTGGTGGCGCTGATCTTCGCCCTGGCTCGCACCGGCCGCGGAGCCCTGGCGGCTCCAGCCGTCGGGGCGTACATCGGTTCGGCGTACTGGTTCACCTCCAGCACCTCCTTCGCCAACCCGGCGGTGACCGTCGGGCGGATGTTCTCCGACACCTTCGCCGGCATCGCCCCGGCCTCCGTCCCGGGGTTCGTCATCGCCCAGGTCGTCGGTGGCGCCGCCGGCCTGGCCCTGGTTCGGCTGCTCCACCCCGACGTCGCCACCGTGGCCGACGACGTCGTCCTGCCTCACGGCGCCAGCCACCCGTCCACCACCGGCGGGTCCACCCACGACGCCGCCCGCGCCCTCTGAAAGGCCTGCCGATGCCCACCAAACCCAGCGTCCTGTTCGTCTGCATCCACAACGCCGGCCGCTCGCAGATGGCCGCGGCCTACCTGACCCACCTGTCCGTCGGTCAGGTCGAGGTGCGCTCGGCCGGCTCCGAGCCCGCGGACCAGGTCAACCCCGCGGCCGTGGCGGCCATGGCCGAGGAGGGCATCGACATCACCGCCGAGACGCCCAAGGTCCTGACCACCGAGGCAGTGAAGGACTCCGACGTCGTC
>DASSPC010000469.1:0-3170 GCA_035699865.1 Oryzihumus sp.
GCTGTCGGTGGAGCGGATCCGCCGCGGCGAGGACACCATCTCGGTGACCGGCAACGTGCTGCGTGACTACAACACCGACCTGTTCCCGATCCTCGAGCTCGGCACCAGCGCCAAGATGCTCTCGGTGGTTCCGCTGATGAACGGCGGCGGCCTGTTCGAGACCGGCGCCGGCGGCTCGGCGCCCAAGCACGTGCAGCAGCTCGTCGCCGAGAACTACCTGCGCTGGGACAGCCTCGGGGAGTTCCTGGCCCTGGCCGAGAGCCTGCGGCACATGGCCACGACCACGGACAACGCGCGCGCCCTGGTGCTGGCCGACACCCTCGACCGCGCCACCGAGCGCCTGCTCAACGAGAACAAGGGCCCGGCCCGCAAGGTCGGCCAGATCGACAACCGGGGCAGCCACTTCTACCTGGCGATGTACTGGGCGGACGAGCTGGCCCGGCAGGGCGAGGACACCGACCTGGCGGCGGCGTTCGCGCCGATCGCGCAGTCGCTGACCTCCCACGAGGAGGCCATCGCCGCCGAGCTGGTCGCCGTGCAGGGCCACCCGGCCGACATCGGCGGCTACTACCGCCCCGACCCGGCCAAGGCCTCGGCCGTGATGCGCCCGTCGGCGACGTTCAACGCGGCGCTGGCCGCGGTCGCCCAGGCCGGCTGACCCGGCAGCGCTCCCACCGGGGCCCGGCACACCGTGACGACGCGGCGTGCCGGGCCCCGGTGCGTCCGGGCCGGGTGACTGCGCCGTCTGGCTGAGGCGGGCCCAGGGCTTCCGTGCTGCCGTGGACGGGCAGGCAACCACGTACCCACGCGGCCGGCCCGGCCGCCGGACTCGGGGAGGGCTCCCTTGGCCACCAACACCCGTCCGCCGCTCACCACCCACAAGCTCGCCGCGGAGTTCCTCGGCACGTTCTGGCTGGTCCTCGGCGGCTGTGGCAGCGCCGTCCTGGCCGCGACCTTCGCCTCGCCCACCAGGACACAGGTCAACATCGGCTTCCTGGGGGTCGCCCTGGCGTTCGGCCTGACCGTGCTCACCATGGCCTACGCCGTCGGGCACATCTCCGGCGCACACTTCAACCCGGCCGTCACCCTCGGGCTCGCCGTGGCCCGCCGGTTCCCGTGGCGGGACGTGCCCGCCTACGTCATCACGCAGGTGTTCGCCGGCCTCGTCGCCGGTGGCGTGCTGACGATCGTCGCCAACGGCAAGCCGGGGTTCGTCCGCACCGGCCACATGGCCGCCAACGGCTACGGCCTGCACTCCCCCGGCGGCTACTCGCTGCTCGCGTGTGCCCTCACCGAGGTCGTCATGACCGCGTTCTTCCTCTACGTCATCCTCGGCGCCACGGACACCCGCGCACCGATCGGCTTCGCGCCGCTGGCCATCGGCCTGTCGCTGACGCTGATCCACCTCATCTCGATCCCGGTCACCAACACCTCGGTCAACCCGGCCCGCTCGACCGGCGTCGCCTTCTTCAACGGCAACGGCGCGGTCGGCCAGCTGTGGCTCTTCTGGGCCGCCCCGCTGGTGGGCGCGGCGATCGCGGGCGCGACCTACGCCGTGCTCACCGGGGTGCACCGCGAGGAGGTCGACGTCGCGGGTCTGCCGCGCCCGGCCTGAGCCGCACCCGCCCTTCGGCCGGCCCGGTATGCCGCGTGGGCGGCCTGCGAGGCCGGCCCACCCGGCCAGCCACACGGCATACCGTCTGGTGCGTCACAGGGGGCCGACCAGCGGACCGACACGCCGCTGAGCACTGCTAACGTCGCCACGTATCCACTTCCGTGAGCCTGGAGGGCCTCTCCCCGTGAGCACTACCCCCGTCAAGGTCGCCGTCACCGGCGCCGCCGGCCAGATCGGCTACAGCCTGCTCTTCCGCATCGCCAGCGGTGCCCTGTTCGGCCCGGAGACCCCGGTCGAGCTGCGGCTGCTGGAGATCACCCCCGCGCTCAAGGCCCTCGAGGGCGTCGTCATGGAGCTCGACGACTGCGCGTTCCCGACCCTGGCCGGCGTCGAGATCGGCGACGACGCCACCACGATCTTCAACGGGGCCAACCTTGCGCTGCTCGTCGGCGCCCGCCCCCGCACCAAGGGCATGGAGCGTGGCGACCTGCTCGAGGCCAACGGCGCGATCTTCACCGCGCAGGGCAAGGCGCTCAACGAGGTCGCCGCGGACGACATCCGCATCGGCGTGACCGGCAACCCGGCCAACACCAACGCGCTCATCGCGATGCACAACGCCCCCGACATCCCGCAGGAGCGCTTCTCCGCGCTGACCCGCCTGGACCACAACCGCGCGCTCTCGCAGCTCGCGGCCAAGACCGGCGCCAGGGTCACCGACATCAAGAAGATGACGATCTGGGGCAACCACTCGGCCACCCAGTACCCCGACATCTTCCACGCGGAGATCAACGGCAAGAACGCCGCCGAGGTCGTGGGCGACCAGGCGTGGATCGAGAACGACTTCATCCCGACCGTCGCCAAGCGCGGCGCCGCGATCATCGAGGCGCGGGGCTCCTCCTCGGCCGCCTCCGCCGCGTCGGCCACGATCGACGCCGCCCGCAACTGGATCCAGGGCAGCCCCGAGGGCGACTGGGTCTCCATGGCGGTCCGCTCCAAGGGCGAGTACGGCGTGCCCGAGGGCCTCATCTACTCCTACCCCGTCGTCACCAAGGGCGGCGACTGGGAGATCGTCGAGGGCCTGGAGATCGACGAGTTCTCCCGCGCCCGGATGGACGCCACGGCCGCCGAGCTCGTCGAGGAGCGCGACGCGGTCAAGGAGCTCGGCCTCATCTGAGCCACCCGCTGAGCCGGCCCCCTCCACCGTCGGTGGAGGGGGCCGTGTCGTGTCCGGAGCCGGTATGCCGGGTGGGCGGGGCCTCCGTGCTGGTCCGCCGCCCACGGGCCCCGGCGAGCGCCCACGGGGCCACAACTGAGGACTGCCGGGTCCGTCGCCCCCGGGGCCGGTGGCCTCTCAGGAAGACCACGTAGCCTCGGGCCGATGACCCCTACAGCGCACATCGACGAGCCGAACACGATCTTCCGGGAGAAGCTGGGCGCCGTTGCTCCCGGAGCGCACATCGACGGCTGGAGCGGGGTCATCAAGCTGACCTCCTGGTCCGGGGCACGCCTGGAGCCGGCGGTGATGGTCCATCACCTCGACCGCGGGGCCCTCGCC
>DASSPC010000470.1:0-8168 GCA_035699865.1 Oryzihumus sp.
CTCGCCCCGGTGCCCAAGGGGGAGTGGGACAAGCAGACGCTGCTGGCCTTCGAGCGCGAGATGCTCGGCCTCTACGTCTCCGACCACCCGTTGTTCGGCATCGAGCACGTGCTCTCCCAGCACGCCGACACCTCGATCGCCACCCTCAACGGCGAGGAGGGCAAGCCCGACGGCACCACGGTGACCATCGCCGGGCTGATCACCGGCCTGCAGGTCAAGCGCACCAAGAAGGGCGACCTCTGGGCGATCGCCACGGTCGAGGACCTCGACGGCGCCATCGAGTGCCTGTTCTTCCCCTCGGCCTACATGACGGTCTCCACGATGCTGGGTCACGACGTGGTCTGCGTGGTCAAGGGCCGGGTCAACCGGCGCGACGACTCGGTCTCCATCTACGCCCAGGAGCTGACCCTGCCCGACCTCAAGGAGGGCCCGCGCGGCCCGGTCGTGGTCAGCCTCCCGCTGGCGCGTGCCACCAACGGCGTCGCCGAGCGGATCAAGGGCGTGCTCTCCGACCACCCGGGCGTCACCGAGGTGCACCTCAGGCTCACCCAGCCCGGGCGCTCGGTGCTCGTCCGGCTCGACGACACGTTGCGCGTCACCGCCTCGCCGGCGCTGTTCGGCGACCTCAAGGCGCTGCTCGGCCCCGCCTGCCTCAGCGGCTGAGCCGCCGCCCCGTATGCCGCGTGCGCACCACGCGCCCCCGGCATACCCCGCCGTCACCCGGCACCCGCCGCCGTCACCTGCGCGGCGGCCCGGGGGCGCGGCGGCGCCGGCCACGCAGGACGTTTCGCGGTGGTCGGGACGGGGCAGGTGGGGTGATGCTTGGTGACGTGGAGGACATCGCCTCGGCTGCAGAGCTGGCCCAGCGACTCGCAGGCACCGGCTACCTGGCCGACGACGGCCTGGCGACCATCGGCTTCATCGCGCTCGCGCTGCACCGGCCGCTGCTGCTGGAGGGCGAGCCGGGCACGGGCAAGACGGCACTGGCGGAGGCGCTCGCCGAGAGCCTGGACCTGCCGTTGATCCGGCTCCAGTGCTACGAGGGCATCGAGGCCAGCCAGGCCCTCTACGACTGGGACTTCCCGCGGCAGATCCTGCACCTGCGGACCATCGAGGCCACCCGCACGGCGGACGAGGGTGTCGACGTCGAGGAGGTCGAGAAGTCGCTGTTCGACGAGCGCTTCCTGCTGGCCCGGCCCGTGCTGCGGGCGCTGCGGGAGTCTCCGGCGGTGCTCCTGGTCGACGAGATCGACCGGGCGGACGATGAGTTCGAGGCGTTCCTGCTGGAGGTGCTCTCCACCAACCAGGTGTCCATCCCCGAGCTGGGGACCATCACGGCGACCCGGCCTCCGGTCGTCGTGCTCACCTCCAACCGCACCCGCGAGGTGCACGACGCCCTCAAGCGGCGCTGCCTCTACCACTGGATCGACCACCCCGGCATGGCCCGTGAGGTCGAGATCGTCCGGCGCCGGCTGCCCCGGGTCTCCCGTCAGCTCGCCGAGCAGGTGGTCGGTGCGGTGCAGCGCATGCGTGCGGGCGGCGACCTGCTCAAGCCTCCCGGGGTCGCCGAGACCCTCGACTGGGCCGAGGCCCTGCAGGCGCTGGGTCGCGACAGCCTCGACCTGGAGAGCGCTGCCGCCACGCTCGGCGCGGTGGTGAAGTACCGCGAGGACGCCGACCGCGTGCGGGCCTCGCTCGACGCGCTGCTGGCCGGCTGAGATGGGTGCCGTCCCCGAGGTGGCGGCTGATCGGGTGCTGGTCGGCTTCGCGACGGCGCTGCGCCACGCCGGGGCCACGGTCACCTCCGACCGCACGCAGACGTTCCTGCGTGCCTGCGCGCAGGTGGGTGCCGACGACCCGCAGGCCGTCTACTGGGCCGGTCGGGCCACCCTCTGCGCCGGGCCGGAGGACCTGCGCCGCTACGACGCGGTGTTCACCGCGTTCTTCGCCGGCTCGCTGCGCCCGGGCGGCCCCCCGGCGGCGGCGTCGGTGCCCCGGCAGGCTCCGCTGGACGAGCCGGGCGACACCGGGGCAGAGCCCGACGCCGAGGAGGACGCCATGGTGCGGGCGATGGCCAGCCGGGCGGAGATCCTGCGCCACCGCGACATCGCCGACCTCGACGCAGCCGAACGCGCAGCGCTGGCAAGGCTGTTCGCGACCCTGCGCCCCCGGCTGCCGCGTCGACGCGGCACGCGTCACCGACCGGCTCCGCGCGGGCCGATCGACGCCCGCCGGACGATGCGCGAAGCGCTGCGCCGGGCGGGGGAGCCGGGCCAGATCCGGCACCGACGCCGCGCCACCCGCCCCCGCAGGGTCGTCCTGGTCGTCGACGTCTCCGGGTCGATGTCCCCGTACGCCGACAGCCTGCTGCGCCTGGCGCACGTCCTGGTGCAGGTCGAGCCGCGCAGCGTCGAGGTGTTCACCGTCGGCACGCGGCTCACCCGGGTGACCCGGGCCCTGCGGCAGCGGGACCCGGCCACCGCCCTGAGGCTGGCCGGCGAGACGGTGCCCGACTGGTCAGGGGGCACCCGTCTCGGGGAGTCACTCAAGGCGTTCTGCGACCGGTGGGGACAGCGAGGTCTGGCGCGCGGGGCCGTGGTCGTGTTGTGCAGCGACGGGTGGGAGCGCGGCGACTGCACCCTGCTGGCGGAGCAGATGCGCCGGCTGGCCCGCCTCGCCCACCGCGTGGTGTGGATGAACCCGCACCGGGGCAAGGTGGGCTACGAGCCGGTCCAGGCGGGGATGGCCGCAGCCCTGCCGTACGTTGACGACTTCGTGGCCGGGCACAGCCTGGCGACCTTCGCGACCCTGATCGAGGTGGTGGCTGATGCGTGACGTGCTGCCGGAGCTCAAGCGGTGGTGGTCGGCCGGGGACAAGGTGGGGGTCGGGACCGTCGTGGCGACCTTCCAGTCCGCGCCGCGCCAGCCCGGCGCGGCCATGCTGGTCGGCCCCGACGCGACCGTCGTCGGGTCGGTGTCCGGAGGCTGCGTCGAGGGCGCCCTCTACGAGCTCGCCCAGGAGGTCGTGGCCTCACACCGCCCGGTCCTGCAGCGCTACGGCGTCAGTGACGATGACGCCTTCGCGGTCGGCCTGACCTGCGGCGGGATCCTCGACGTCTATGTCGAGGAGGTCGACCGGCAGTCCTTCCCCGAGCTCGGCGACGTCATCGCCGATATCGAGGCCGAGCGGCCCGTGGCGGTGGTCACGGTCATCGCCCACCCCGACCCGGCGCGGGTCGGGCGGCGCCTGGTGGTGCGTCCGCCGGGCGGCGAGCCCGAGCGGCAGGGCTCGCTCGGCTCCGACCGGGTCGACGACGCGGTGGCCGACGACGCGCTCGGGCTGCTGGCCGCAGGCCGGGTCGAGACGCTGGAGTACGGCCCGGAGGGTGAGCGCCGCGGGGAGGGCCAGCGGGTCTTCGTCCAGTCCTTCGCGCCGGCCCCCCGGATGATCGTCTTCGGCGCCATCGACTTCGCCGCCGCGGTCGCGCGCATGGGGTCCTTCCTCGGCTACCGCGTCACGGTCTGCGACGCCCGCCCGGTGTTCGCCACGAGGACCCGGTTCCCCTCGGCCGACGAGGTCGTCGTGGAGTGGCCGCACCGCTACCTGGCCGCCGAGGCCGAGGCCGGTCGCCTCGACGAGCGCACCGTGGTGTGCGTGCTGACGCACGACCCGAAGTTCGACGTACCGGTCCTGGAGGTCGCACTGCGGTTGCCGCACGTGGCCTATGTCGGCGCGATGGGTTCGCGGCGCACCCATGACGACCGGATGGCCCGGCTGGTCGAGGCCGGCCTGAGCCCCGAGGAGCTGTCCCGGCTGGCCAGCCCGATCGGACTCGACCTCGGGGCACGCACCCCGGAGGAGACCGCCGTCAGCATCGCGGCGGAGATCATCGCGCTGCGCTGGGGCGGCGCGGGGGAGCGACTCGGCGAGCTGTCCGGGGCCATCCACCACCACGGCTGAGGCCCGACCAGGCTTAGGACTTCTGGCGCTTGTCGCGCCCGCGCTCCGGGGGGAACATCCGAGCAGCGAGGGGACCAGTCACCCTGGAGGGCGCATGACCCGGATCAGCATGACGGTTGACGGCAGCACCTACTCCGACGAGGTCGAGCCACGCACCCTGCTCGTCCACTACCTGCGACAACAGGTCGGCAGGACCGGCACGGTCGTCGGCTGTGACACCAGCAACTGCGGCGCCTGCACGGTGCTGCTCGACGGTCGCAGCGTGAAGTCCTGCACCGTGCTGGCCGTCCAGGCCGACGGGCACGAGGTCACCACCGTGGAGGGGCTGGCCACCGACGGCCGGCTCCACCCGGTGCAGCAGGCCTTCCATGAGTGCCACGCCCTGCAGTGCGGCTACTGCACGCCCGGCATGATCATGGCCTCCATCGACCTGCTCGGCTCCAACCCGCACCCCAGCGAGCAGGAGATCCGCGAGGGCCTCGAGGGCAACCTGTGCCGGTGCACCGGCTACCACAACATCGTCAAGGCCGTGCAGTCCGCGGCCGCGGCCACCTCCGAGGGGGCGGCGTCGTGACCGCCGTCGGCGAGCGCCCCGCCACCGAGGTCGGCAGCCCCCGCCGCCGCAAGGAGGACCTGCGGCTGATCACCGGTCGCACCCGCTGGACGGACAACATCGTCCTGCCCGGCATGCTGCACCTGGCCATGGTCCGCAGTCCCTACGCGCACGCGCGGATCACCAACGTCAACACCGAAGAAGCCAAGGCCGCGCCGAACGTGGTCACCGTGATCACCGGCGCCGACGTGGCCGCCGAGCAGGGCAGCCTGCCCAACGCCTGGCCGATCACGGCCGACCAGAAGACGCCCAACCACCCGTCCATCGCGGTTGACCGGGTGACGTTCGCCGGGGAGGTCGTCGCCGTCGTCGTGGCGCGGTCCGCGGCCGAGGCGCGTGACGCCGCGGAGCTCGTGGACGTCGACTACGAGGAGCTGCCGGCCGTCCTCGACCTCAAGGAGGCAGCGACGGACCAGGTCCTGGTCCACCCCGACCTCGGCACCAACACCATCGCCTTCTGGCAGTTCGACTCCGCCAACGCCGGCTCGGGCTCGTCCGTCGAGGACGCCATCGCCGAGGCGCGCGAGAGCGGCATCCTCCTCGAGCGGGAGTACCGGCAGCAACGCGTCATCCCCGCGTTCATGGAGCCCCGCTCGTGCGTGGTCGACCCGACCGGTGAACAGACCACCGTGTGGTCCTCGACGCAGATCCCGCACATCCTGCGGCTGATGTACGCGATGTGCCTGGGCGTGCCGGAGTCCAAGGTCCGCGTCATCGCGCCCGACGTCGGTGGGGGCTTCGGCGGCAAGCTGCAGGTCAACCCCGAGGAGTTCATCACGTTCCTCGCCGCCCGCAGGGTGGGCAAGCCCTGCAAGTACACCGAGACACGCTCCGAGTCCCTCATGGCCAGCCACCACGGTCGGGACCAGTGGCAGAAGGTGACCCTGGCCGCGAAGAAGGACGGCACCGTGACCGGCCTGAAGGTCGACCTCCTGACCGACCTGGGCAGCTACGTCTCCCTGCTCGGCGGCGGGACACCCGTGCTGGGTGCGTTCATGTTCAACGGGATCTACAAGTTCGACGCCTACCAGTTCAACCTGACCCCGGTCCTCACGAACAAGACCTGGACCGACGCCTACCGCGGCGCGGGCCGGCCGGAGGCGACGTTCGCGATCGAGCGGATCATGGACGACCTCGCCGCCGAGCTCGGCCAGGACCCGTTGGTGGTCCGCGAGAAGAACTGGATCCGCCACGAGGAGTTCCCGTTCACCACCGTCGCGGGGTTGCAGTACGACTCCGGCAACTACGAGGCAGCCACGGCCAAGGCCAAGGAGCTCTTCGGGTACGACGATCTCCGGGCCGAGCAGCGGCGGCGTCGGGAGGCGAAGGACCCCGTCCAGCTCGGCATCGGGGTGTCCACCTTCACCGAGATGTGCGGGCTCGCCCCCTCACGAATCCTCGGGCAGCTGAACTACGGGGCGGGGGGCTGGGAGTCCGCGACCGTGCGGATGCTGCCCACCGGCAAGGTCGAGGTCGTCACGGGCACCAGCCCGCACGGCCAGGGCCACGAGACCGCCTGGTCGCAGATCGTGGCCGACCGGCTCGGCGTGCCGTTCGAGGACGTCGAGGTGCTGCACGGTGACACCCAGATCTCGCCCAGGGGCCTGGACACCTACGGCTCGCGCTCGCTGGTCGTCGGCGGCATGGCGCTGGTCAAGGCCGCCGACAAGGTGATCGAGAAGGCCCGGCCCATCGCCGCGCACCTGCTCGAGGCCAACGTCGACGACCTCGAGTTCAGCAGGGGCCGGTTCGGCGTCAAGGGCACGGACAAGGGCATGGCCATCGGCGAGGTCGCGCTCGCCGTCTTCACCGCGCACAACCTGCCTGACGGAGTGGAGTCCAGCCTCGACTCCGACGCCACCTTCAACCCGGTCACCTTCTCCTTCCCGCACGGCACCCACCTGTGCGCGATCGAGGTCGACACCGAGACCGGCGCGACGAGAATCCGCTCCTACGTCTGCGTCGACGACATCGGGTCCGTGATCAACCCGCTCATCGTCGAGGGGCAGGTCCACGGCGGGCTCGTGCAGGGCATCGCCCAGGCCCTCTTCGAGGAGGCGCTGTATGACGAGTCCGGCACCTTGGTGACGGGGTCCTTCGTCGACTACCTCGTCCCGAGTGCCGCCGACGTCCCGTCGTTCGTCACGGCCCGGACCGAGACCCCCTCGACGACCAACGAGCTCGGGGTCAAGGGCGTCGGGGAGGCCGGCGCCATCGCCTCGACTCCGGCGGTGGTCAACGCCGTGGTCGACGCCCTGCGCCCGTTCGGGGTCCACGACGTCACGATGCCGTGCACGCCGCACCGCGTCTGGAAGGCGATCCACGGGCAGGACGCGGCGACACCCGCCAGACCCAGCAACGAGCAGTCGGTCGCCGAGCAGGGCGAGGGAGGACAGGCATGATCCCGGCCCAGTTCGACTACTACGCGCCGACGTCGGTGGAGGAGGCGCTGCAGCTGCTCCGTCAGGCGGAGGACGCCAAGGTGCTCGCCGGCGGGCAGAGCCTGATCCCGGTGCTCCGGCTCCGGCTCGCGGCGCCCGCCACGGTCATCGACCTCGGGCGCATCGACACCCTGCGCGGGGTCCGCGACGACGGCGACGCGGTCGTCATCGGCGCCATGACCCCGCACCACGAGGTCGCCGACCACCCCCTGGTCCGTGAGCACGCGCGCCTGCTGGCCCTCGCCACCGAGACGGTGGCCGACCCGCAGGTGCGCCACCGCGGCACGCTCGGCGGGGCGCTCGTCCACGCCGACCCTGCGGGAGACCTGCTCGCTCCGGCCCTGGCGCTGGAGGCGCAGCTGGTCATCCAGGGCAGCGGCGGCACCCGCACCGTCGACGCGTCGGACTTCTTCCAGGACCTGTTCACCACCGCAGTGGGCGAGGACGAGCTGCTCACCGAGATCCGTGTGCCCAAGCACACGGGCTGGGGCGCGCAGTACGAGAAGTTCACCCGGGTGGCCCAGCAGTGGTCGATCGTCGCGGTCGCGGCCACGGTGCGCGTCGAGGGCGGCACCATCGCCGAGGCGCGCGTGGCCCTGACCAACATGGGGTCCACGCCGGTGCGCGCCACCGCGGTGGAGCGGGCCCTCGTGGGGTCGGCCCCGACGAAGGAGGCGGTCCGCGCCGCAGCGGCGTCCGCCGCCGAGGGCACGCAGCCGCCGAGCGACACCAACGGGGACGCCGACTACCGGCGGCACCTCGCGACCGTGCTGACCGCCCGAGCCGTGCTCACCGCCGCCGGATGACCATCTGGGCCCGTCCCGTGCCAGGGTCTGCCCCTGGCACGGGACGGGCCACCTGACAGCAGGAGGGTTCCGTGCAGCTCCAGCACCGGTTCACCGTGCCGGCCACGATCGACACCACCTGGGCCACCTTCAACGACCTCGAACGCACTGCTTCCTGCTTCCCCGGCGCCGAGGTCACCTCGGTCGAGGGGGAGGGGTTCACCGGGAACTGCAAGGTCAAGCTGGGGCCGATCTCCTTGCAGTACAACGGGACAGGCCGCTTCGTCGAGCGGGACGAGTCCGCGCACCGGGCCGTGATCGAGGCCAAGGGCAAGGACCGCCGGGGCAACGGCACCGCGGCGGCGACC
>DASSPC010000471.1:0-5332 GCA_035699865.1 Oryzihumus sp.
GACGAAGGCGTCCTCGAGCCCGCGCGCGGTGATCTCCAGGTCGCGGGCGTCGGTGGTGGTCAGCAGGTGCCGCGCGACGGCGTCGGTGTCGCGCGAGTGGATCAGCACGGTGTCGCCGCGCACCTCGATGCCCTCGGCACCAGGTATGCCGCGCAGCGTCACCTCGGTCGCGCCGGGCAGCGTGGCGCGGACGGTGCGGCCGGCGGCCAACGCCTTGATCTGCGCCGGGGTGCCGTCGCCGACGACCATTCCCTTGCGCACCAGGACGATCCGGTCGGCGTAGGCGTCGGCCTCGTCCAGGTAGTGCGTCGCGAACAGCACCGTGCGGCCGCGCTCGGCGTCCTCGCGGATCGCCGACCAGAACGAGCGCCGGGACTCCACGTCCATGCCCGTGGTCGGCTCGTCGAGGATGACCAGCTCCGGGTCGGACAGCAGCGCCATCGCGAAGCGCAGCCGCTGCTGCTCCCCGCCGGAGCACTTGCCCACGAGCCGGTCGGCGATCCCGGTGATGCCGGCGCGCTCCAGGGCCTCGTCGACCGGGCGACTGTGGGAGAACAGGCTCGCGGTGTAGGTCGCGGTCTCGCGGACCGTCAGGTCCTTGAGCAGCCCCCCGGTCTGCATGACCGCGGAGACCATCCCCCGCCGGATCGCCTGGTAGGGCTCCATCCCGAACACGGACACCTCGCCGGCGGTCGGCGCCGACAGGCCCAGGACCATGTCGATGGTCGAGGTCTTGCCGGCGCCGTTGGGGCCGAGGAAGGCGACGATCTCGCCGGGCCGCACGGTCAGGTCGATGCCCCGGACCGCCTCGACGGAGCCGAAGCTCTTGCGCACCCCGCGCAGGCTGATCGCATCGGCCCTCGAGGCTCCCACCCCTGCGGATTCCCGCAGGGACTCCAGTGAAGTCGTTGTCATGCCAGCGATCCTGTCGCGCGCGGCGACCCTGCGCGCCCGACGCGCGTCACGGCATACCCATGACATCCGTCAGGTTCGCGGCACAGGTGAGCCCCGGCACCCCAGGGGCGCCGGGGCTCGACCGCGGCGGGTCAGCAGCCGATGAGGCGGCTGGCGAGCCAGCCCTCGACCTGGTCGAGGGCGACGCGCTCCTGGCTCATCGTGTCGCGCTCGCGGATCGTCACCGCGTGGTCCTCGAGCGTGTCGAAGTCGACGGTGATGCAGAACGGCGTGCCGATCTCGTCCTGGCGGCGGTAGCGGCGGCCGATGGCGCCGGCGTCGTCGAAGTCGATGTTCCAGTGCTGGCGCAGCTGGGCGGCGAGGTCCCTGGCCTTGGGCGTGAGGTCGGCGTTGCGCGACAGCGGCAGCACCGCGGCCTTGACCGGGGCGAGGCGCTTGTCGAGCTTGAGGACGACGCGCTTGTCGACCCCGCCCTTGGTGTTGGGCGCCTCGTCCTCGGTGTAGGCGTCGATGAGGAACGTCATCAGCGAACGGGACAGACCCGCTGCCGGCTCGATGACGTAGGGCGTCCAGCGCTCACCGGTGGCCTGGTCGAAGTAGGTCAGGTCGGCGCCGGAGTGCTTGGCGTGCGTCGACAGGTCGAAGTCGGTGCGGTTGGCGATGCCCTCGAGCTCGCCCCACTCCGAGCCGGCGAAGCGGAAGCGGTACTCGATGTCGACCGTGCGCTTGGCGTAGTGCGACAGCTTCTCCTGCGCGTGCTCGTAGTGGCGCAGGTTGTCCTTGTTGATGCCGAGGTCGGTGTACCAGCGGGTGCGCTCGTCGATCCAGTACTGGTGCCACTCCTCGTCCTCACCCGGCTTGACGAAGAACTCCATCTCCATCTGCTCGAACTCGCGGGTGCGGAAGATGAAGTTGCCCGGCGTGATCTCGTTGCGGAAGCTCTTGCCGGTCTGCGCGATGCCGAACGGCGGCTTCTTGCGGGCGGCGCCCATGACGTTGGCGAAGTTGAGGAAGATGCCCTGCGCGGTCTCGGGGCGCAGGTAGTGCAGGCCCGACTCGTCCTCGACGACGCCGAGGTAGGTCTTGAGCAGGCCGGAGAACTGCCGCGGCTCGGTCCAGGCGCCGCGCGTGCCGCAGTTGGGGCAGGCGACGTCCTTGAGGTCGACGTCGTCGGGGTTGGCGATGCCCTTCTTCTCCGCGACGGCCTCCTGCAGGTGGTCGGCGCGGAAGCGCTTGTGGCAGGACTGGCACTCGGTCAGCGGGTCGGAGAACGTCGCGACGTGGCCGGAGGCCTCCCACGTCTTGGTCGGCAGGATCACCGAGGAGTCGAGGCCGACGACGTCCTCGCGCTGCTGCACCATGGCCTTCCACCACTGGCGCTTGATGTTCTCCTTCAGCTCGACGCCGAGGGGACCGTAGTCCCAGGCGGAGCGGGTACCTCCGTAGATCTCACCGCACGGGAAGACGAAGCCCCTGCGCTTGCAGAGGCTGACAACAGTGTCGACGGTGGAGGTAGGAGCAGCCATGCGCCCAAGGTTATCGGCCGCGGCGCGCTCCCCACACGCGAGTATGCCGACCGCCCACCCCCCAGCCCGGCCCCAACTCCGCCAGCTGAGGTCGACCTCGCGTGCCGGACACCGAGCTCAGGCGCTGCGGTGCGGGTGATGTCCGGCAGACGAGGTCCGAGCGGCCCGGGCGAAGGCCGCCCGGACCAGGTCCAGGACCAGCCCGGGGTCGTCCAGGTCCCGCCACGTCAGGCGGACGACCTCCAGCCCGAGCGCCCGCAGTCGGTCCTCACGGACCTTCTCCCGGACCAGAGCCCGCTGCCCCTCCTCGCGGTACTTCAGCAACCCGTCGAACTCGACCACCGTGCGCTGCTGGCGGAAGAAGAGGTCCACGCGCCCGACCAGGACGCCCCGAGCATCCCGGATCTCCGCCTGGGGCTCGGGCACAGGCAGCCCCAGGGCGTGCAGGACCAGTCGGGTCCGGCTCTCCCCGACGGACTCGGACCTGCCGTCGACGAGCTCGAGCATGGCCGTCGCGCTGCCTCGCCCCGGGCCCAGCCGGATCCCGGGGAGCGCGAACCTCAGGTCGGAGACCTTCGTCAGCCTGCGGTGCACGGCAGCGTCCGCCGCGACCACCCCGGCCTCCAGGCCGTGCAGGGCCGCGACCTGGAGCAGGGCGGCCGGCAACCGCACGCACGGCAGGGTGCGCACGACGCCCACCAGCGCGGCGTCGATCGCCGGGTGCGTGACGACACCGGCGACGGTCCTGGTGGGCCCCTGCGTCATCCGTGTCAGGTGGATCCTCTCGGCAGTGCGGGTCAGCGGCAGACCGGCCAGTGCGACGGCTCCGTCGTGGCTGATGGCCAGGCGCCCACCAAAAGATCGGCAGACAGCGAACGAGCGCAGCGCGTGCCGTTGCTCGGCCGAGGCGCTGGCATGCATCGCCGCGTCGACGTAGGCGCCAGTGCGCACCCGGACCAGTTCCCCTCGCGCCACGAGCCGGCCAAGGTCGCGCCAGTGGTAGCCGCACTCGAGGGCCTCGCCGCTGGTGACCGCTCCGTCCTGGGCGGCCAGGCGGAAACGCAACAGGTCGTTCATGACCAGCAGGCTGTCCGGACGTCGGGCACGAAGCCAGAGCACGCGGGCCACCTGTGGACGGCGGGATGAGCGTCGGGCCCCTTGTGGACATCGCCTGACCTCGCCGGCCGGACGTCGATGTCAGGCGAGCGCGTGTGGTTGGTGTCCGGCAGGCGAGGTCTGGGCGGAGCCGGACACCACCGAGGCTGCGGAAACACGCATCTTCCGCCAACGCGTGACGACTGCTACGTTTCGGCCGACAAAATTGACCGCACACAGGGGGATCCCCACATGTCGTTCACCGACGCCATCCGCTCCGGCTTCGCCAACTACGTCACCTTCTCCGGCCGCGCCCGCCGCTCGGAGTACTGGTTCTGGGCGCTCTTCGCCTTCCTCGTGTCGGCCGTGGCCAGCGTCATCAGCAACGCTGCGCACACCCAGATCATCAGCTACGTGGCCGCGCTCGCGCTGTTCCTCCCCGGCCTGGCCGTGGCCGTGCGCCGGCTGCACGACACCAGCCGCACCGGCTGGTGGGTCCTGATCGCCCTCGTGCCCATCGTCGGCGGCATCGTCCTGCTCGTCTTCATGGTCATGGACAGCACCCCCGGCGACAACGCCTGGGGCCCCAACCCCAAGGCCCTGCAGGCGGCCCCGCCGGCTCCCGGCGCCCCCTACGTCGGCGCCTGAGCCACACCCCGCAGCACCCGCGAGGGCGGACCCGTCACGGGTCCGCCCTCGCGTGCATCCGGGCGGGGACGCAGGCTCCCGTACGCTCTCCCCCGTGCGAGACAAGATCGAACGCGCCAGCGTGCCCGTCCTGACGTTCCTGGGCCGGCTGCCCCGGCTCGTCCCCTTCTTCGTCCTGCTGGTGCTGCTGCTGGCCGGCGCCATCGCGGGCCACGCGCTCGGCTTCGTCCTCATGGGCCTCGCCGCGCTGTTCGTGGGCTGGCTGCTCTACCTCGCGTGGCCCCGACTGACCGGCTCCGAGCGCCTCATGCGCTCGGCCGTCGTCCTGCTCGCCGTCGCCCTCGCCATCACCCAGCTCTTCCCGCGGGGCTGACCCCGGCCACCCGACCCAGGGTGGTTTTGACAATCATTCTCAACTAGTCGCAGACTGCGGGTATGCCGTCCCGCCTGCTCCGCCTGGTCGCTCCGCTTGCCCTCGTGGCGGCGACGGCGCTCGGCGGCTGCGCGTCGGCAACCGCCGACGACGGCCGGGTCCCGGTCGTGGCCTCCTTCTACCCGCTGGCGTTCGCCGCCGAGCAGGTCGGCGGCAGCCACGTGCGCGTGACCAACCTGACCAAGCCGGGTGCCGAGCCGCACGAGCTCGAGCTCGGCCCGCGGGACGTGCTGACCGTGGCCAAGGCGCGCGTTGCGGTGTACGAGAAAGGTTTCCAGCCCGCCGTCGACGACGCCATCGCCCAGCAGGCCACCGACAACGCCCTCAACGTCGCCGGGGCTGCGCACCTCGACCTGCGCCTCGGGGGTGGGACCGACCCGCACTTCTGGCTCGACCCGACCCGCTACGCCGCGGTCGCCAACGCCATCGCCGACCGCCTCGCCCGGGTCGACCCCACCCACCGGGCCGACTACGCGGCGAACGCCCGGGTCTTCACCGCACGGCTGGCCTCCCTCGACAGCACGATGCGCCAGCGCCTCGCCTCGTGCCGGCAGCGCCAGCTGGTCACCAGCCACAGTGCGTTCGGCTACCTGGCCCGGCGCTACGGGTTCACCCAGGTCGGCATCACCGGCCTGAGCCCCGACGCCGAGCCCAGCCCCTCTGTCCTGGCCGACGTCGCCCGACTGGTGCGCTCCCGCGGCGTGACCACGGTCTA
>DASSPC010000472.1:0-8926 GCA_035699865.1 Oryzihumus sp.
AGGGCCCGACAGACGGCACGGCATCGGCCACCGCGGCACCTCCCACGAGCGCTTCCAGGGCCGCCGCGACGGCGACGGCACACCCGGCACCCACCACCGCGCCGGTCCGGCAGCCCACTCCGGCGCGGACCACCCGGAAGCCGACTCCGAGACCCCAGCCCAGGCCGAAGCCGACGCTGCGGACCTCCAGCGCGCCGGCGCCGGCCGCCGTGGCGGGGGTGCCGACGGCACTACGAAACGCGGTCGGGCGGATCCCGGCCTACCGCCCCGGCGTGGTGTCCGCCTGGGTCTGGAGTGACCGCTACGGCCACTACGGCGCCACGAACCTCGCCACCCGTGAGGTGACGATCTCCCCGCGCGTGCCCAGCAGCATCCTCTACTCGGTGGTGGTCCACGAGTACAGCCACGCGCTGGCGATCTGGGTCTACGGCAGCTCCGCCAGCGCCGACGTCGCGCTCATGCGCACCTTCGGCGGATCGGCCGCGATGGCGCGGGAGCGAGCCGCCGACTGCATGGCGATCGTGCAGGGCGCGACGTGGACGAACTACACCTCGTGTGGCAGCGGTGCGTGGCGCCAGGCGGCGTGGGTGCTGGTGTCCGGCCGACGCCTCTGAGGCGGGGCTCAGCAGCCGGGGCGGGTGACCATCGGGGTCGGGCGCCTCGGCGGCGGTGGTGCGGCAGCCTCGGCCGCCGGCACCAGCGCCGTGTAGGCGTTGCCCAGCACGAGGTCCACGGTGGCGCCGGCCCGGGGCAGGAGCACCATCTTCACGCCCTGGACCTGCCGGGCCAGCAGCCGCGCGGCCGGCTCCCCGTCCTCGCCGTAGCGGACCTCGGCCGTGCCGAGCACGACACGGGTCGGGTCGTTGCCCACCTTGGCGACGTGGAAGCCGCGGGTGCGCACCTCGGCGGCCACGGTGCTGGCCAGGCCGGTGCGGAAGGTCGTGTTGAGCACGTTGACCGTGACCTTGCCCGGGGCCGGCATGGGCAGGGGCGGGGCCGGCTTGAGCGAGTGGAAGTCCGGACCGAGCACGAGGTCCACCCGGTTGTCCGTGCGCAGGTCGTTGACCAGCCGGGCATCGGCCACCAGCCCGGCCACCAGGAGGGCGGCGTCCAGCCCCTTGTCGCCGTAGCGCACCTCGGCGGGCGTGCGGACCACACCCTGGGCCGGGTCGTTGGCGACCTTGCCGATCCGGTAGCCGCGACGGGCCAGGACCCTGGAGGTGTTGTGGGCCAGGCCGGCCCGGTCGCTGCCGTTGAGGACGTTCAGGACGAAGCTGTCCGGTCGCGGTGCGGGGACACGCACCGGGTTGCAGGTCTGCCCGGCCGCGATGGCCGAGGGGCGCCAGCCGCTGTAGTAGGCGGCCGAGTAGCCGAAGGCGAGGACCATGAGGGACAGCACCGAGACGAGGACGACGGTGTGCCGGCGGCGCAGGCGTCGGGTGCGCAGGGCTCGTGGGGAATCCTCGACGTCGTCCACCGGTCCACCCCCTCCCACACTTCCCGAGCGCGCGCCATCATCGCCGATGATGGCTCCGCGCGCCTGTCCGGGTAGGGACTTCCGGGCAACGACGTTGTTGCGGTTCCACGGATTGGACACCTGAGGGCGTCCAGACCTGCCCCGCCCTCTGGGACCGCGACTGGGGCGATGCTCACCCGTCCACCTGATGTGCACGGGGCCAACCGGGTCTTGACTGGTCCCATGCAGTGGGCCGTGGTCCTGGTCGTCGTCCTGGCAGTCGCCTTCGACGTGTCCAACGGGTTCCACGACTCCTCCAACGTCACCGCGGCGATGGTCGCGACGGGCGCGGCGACCCCGGGTGGGGCGGTCACGCTCTGCGCCGTGTTCAACCTGCTCGGCCCGGTCCTCGCCGGCACGGCGGTCGCCGACACCGTGGGCGGGATCGTCGAGGTGGACCCCGCGAGCACCCTGGGCATCCTCGTCGCCGCGTTGGGCGCGGCGCTGACGTGGAACCTGCTCACCTGGTGGCGCGGGCTGCCCTCGTCGTCCTCGCACGCGCTGGTGGGTGGCCTCGTGGGCGCGGCGGTGGTCGACTCCGGAGCCTCCGCGGTCAACTGGGGCGGCCTCGACGGGATCCGCCCGGTCGGGGTGTGGGGCGTGCTGATCGGGCTGGCCATCTCCCCGCTGGTGGGGGCCGTGGCCGGGTGGGCGGTGGAGCTGCTCGCCCGGCGGGCCCTGCGTCGCGCACGGCGGACGGTGCAGAAGCCCGTCCTCCGCTCGGAGTGGGTCACCGGCTCGGCGCTGGCGTTCTCCCACGGCACGAACGACGCCCAGAAGACGATGGGCCTGATCACCCTGGCGCTGGTCGTCTCCGGGCAGATCCAGGCCTTCGTGGTGCCCCTGTGGGTGAAGGTCGCCTGCGCCACCGCCCTCACCGTCGGGACGGCCCTCGGGGGGTGGCGGATCGCCAGCACCATCGGCCGCGGGATCTACCGGATCCGGCCGCTGGACGGCCTGGTCAGCCAGGGCTCGAGCGCCGGGGTGATCGGCGTGGCAGCGTTCCTGGGGGCGCCGGTCAGCACCACCCACGTGGTCGCGTCCTCGGTGGTCGGGGTCGGCTCGGCGCAACGGCGACGGCACGTGCGCTGGCCGGTGGTGCAGGAGATCCTGCTGGCCTGGCTGGTGACGCTGCCCTCCTGTGCCCTCATGGGCGCGCTCGGCGGGCTGGTGGCCCGGGGGCTCGGATGAGACGCCACTGGTTCCTGCCCGAGACCCCCGACGTCATCGGCACGCTCTCGCGCCAGGCCGAGGTCACGGTCACCGGCCTCACCGCGATGGTGGCGTGGGCGTGCGGCGCGGGGACCGGGGCGCCGGTGCGCGAGGCGGAGCACCAGGCGGACGCCATCCGGCGTGAGCTGTCGGGACAGCTGCGCGTGGCCTTCAGCACCCCGGTCGACCAGGAGGACCTGTTCACCCTGTCCGAGCGGCTCGACATGGTCCTCAACATGGCCAAGAACGTGCTGCGCGAGGCCGAGGCGCTCGAGGTGGCCCCGGACCCGGCCCTGGCCGACATGGCCGCGATCGCCCTCGACGTGGTCCGGGAGCTGGCCGCGGCCCTCCCGGCCCTGGCGGCCGACCCCGACCTGGCCACGGCCCACGCCGACGCGGCCGTCGCTGCCGAGCGGCGGATGGAGAAGCGCTACCGCGCCGCGATGCACGACTCCCTGGCCATCGCCGACCTGCGGACGTCGGTGAACCAGCGCGAGATCTACCGCCGCATGCTCGAGCTCGGCGAGGCGGAGGTCCGGGTGGCGGACCGGGTCTGGTACGCCGTGGTCAAGGAGGGGTGAGGCAGGCCCGCCGCGCGGGCCGTTCCAGCAAGGGTCGCCGGCTCAGGCCAGCGACATGAACAGCTTCTCCAGCTTCTGCGCGTCCACGCTGTCCGCGCCGCCCGGCTCGGACAGGCACTGCTTGAGCCCGGTGGAGATGATGGCGAAGCCCGCCCGGTCCAGCGCCCGGTTGACGGCGGCGAGCTGGGTGACGACGTCGGCGCAGTCACGGCCCTCCTCGATCATGCGGGTGACGGCGGCCAGCTGTCCCTGCGCGCGGCGCAGGCGGTTGAGCACGGGGCCCATCTGGTCGACGTCGAGCTCCATGGCGGTGCCTCCTGGGCTGGGGAGGGACGCCGTGCGGCGCCCGGGCAAGGATCGGTCCGGGGGAGTCAAGGAGCGAGGACAGACGGGTATTCCGTGACTCGCCACTCCGCGCCCGCCGGCAGGAGGGGGCGAGGGGAGGCAGACGGGGGACGGCGAAGGGGGCGCACCGCGACGGTGCGCCCCCTTCGTGTGCCGTTGGGCCCGCGCCGCCTCAGTGGCTGACGACGTCCACGTCCGCGGCCCGCACGTAGGCCACGCGGTGCCCGAAGGAGACCTCGTAGTAGCGGTCCTGGCCCACGATGTCGACGTGGTCGCCGGGGGTGTCCGGCGAGAACGTCCTGGCCTTGTAGTAGTCGGTCGGCACGGCGGAGTCGGTGAGCACGTAGCGCTGCCCGGGCGCCATCGAGTACTGCAACGGCACCACCGCCTGCGGGGTCTCCCCGGCCGGGTAGGCCGACGCCTCGGGGTAGGCCCGGCCGTAGACCGGCACCGAGGTGCGCCCGGCCTTCGGGGTCACCAGCAGGCCCCCGACCGCGATGGCTGTCGGCTCGTCCACGGGGTTGCGGAACCACGCCTTCCGCCCCAGGTACCAGATCGCGGTCCAGTCACCCGAGCGGCCGGCCACGGCGTACTCCACGCCGGCGGTCGCGCGGGCCCCGATGTCGGCGACCTCGGTGGTGCTGGGGCTGCCGTCGGGGTGCAGGCCGATGTCGCTGACGAGTGGTGAGACCTCGTCGGGAGCGGTGTGCAGAGGCACGAAGTTCGTGCCCTGAGCCGCGCACGGCTGGCCCGCGGTGGTGCACCCGGTCACCGGCTGGATGTTGTCCTCGAAGCCCGGCAGGATCCGCACGACGTCCTCACCCGGCGCACCGTGGCGGGCCGAGAGCGGGGCGCCCATCAGCGCGAAGTAGTGCTCCCAGTCCCAGTAGGGGCCCGGGTCCCAGTGCATGCCGCGGACCGTGGACGGGGTGGTGCCCGGCACCTGGTCGTGGCCGATGATGTGCGCCCGGTCGCGCGGGATGCCGTACTCGTCGGTGAGGTGGCGCACCAGGCGGGCGGAGGCGCGGTACATCGGCTCGGAGTACCACGTGGCGCCCTGGGCCGCGTAGCCCTCGTGCTCGATGCCGATCGAGTGGGCGTTGACGTACCAGTTGCCGGCGTGCCAGCCGACGTCCTTGGGGTCGAGGTGCTGGTCGACCTGCCCGTCGGAGGAGCGGACGCTGTAGTTCCACGCCAGGTAGGTGGGGTCCTGCACGAGCTTGAGGGTCGTGTCCCAGCTGGCCTCGGTGTCGTGGATGACGATCGTGGTCAGGCGCGGGGACGCCGGCCGGTGGGCCAGGTCGTGGTTGCCGTAGTCCCCGGCGCCCGGGCCGTACTGCGCGTAGGGCGCCCCCACCCACTCGCAACCGAGGCCGGGCGGGCAGTCCAGGCGCGGGTCGGTCCGTGGGGTCGCGAGGTGCAGCCGGTCGACGTCCGCGCGCCGGGGCGTGGCCGGGGTCGGGGCGAGGCTGACGTCCTGGCCGTCCGCGGTGGTGCGGGCCGCGCCCGCGGCCAGCACGGCATACACGTCGTCGGCGAAGGTGACCGCGGTGTCGCGCTCCGGTGAGCCGCTCGCGTCGGCGACGCTGGCGTACCAGGCGCCCGGGTCGGAGGAGGTGCCGGAGGGCAGGCCCAGGGCGTGCTGCTTCTCGGCCAGGAGCGCGGCGCCGCCCAGGATGTTGGCCGAGGGGTCGTCACGCAGCACCTGCGGGCTGACCCCCAGCAGGTCCGCGGCCCGCCCGAGGGTGTCGACATCCAGGCGGCCGTCGCCACCGGCCGGTATGCCGTCGCGGCCGTCACGCTCGAAGGCCGCCCCGTCGACGAGGTGCATCGGTCCGTAGCCGCCGTCGGTGCTGTGCTGGCCGGCGTGGCCCTCCCAGCGGGTCCAGGAGTAGGACACCGCCTCCAGTACGGACTGGGGGACGCCGAACTGCGTCGCGGCGCGGGCAAAGGCGTCCTCGCGGGCGTGCGGCCCGGTAGTCGGCCCGGAAGTTGGCCCGGTAGTCGGCCCGGTGGAGGATCCTGCGGCCGGGACGGCCGGGCTGGCGGTGGCCGGCCCGCCGGGGGCCAGCGCGAGGGCGGCCGCGAGGGCGGACACCGCGCCGAGGGCGGCGGCCCGCCCTGACGCTCTGCGGGGAATGGTCATGGAGTGCCTTCCGGGAGGTCGACGGGACACGCTGCCCGGAGTCAACCATTGGCGAGGCGGACTCGCTCGTCGGAAGTTTCTGCCATGTCCTGCGTCGATTCCCTGCCCCGCCCTGCCTCGAAATCGGCGCCCGCTGGGGTTCGGGACCCAGCGGTGCTACGGTTGTGGTGGTTGACGTTGCAGTTCCTTCAGGACGAGCCCGCCATGATCGGCGGGCTCTTTTCGTAGGGTCAGGCACTTTCGTGCATGGCCGTGGGTGTTGCACCAGCCAGGAGCTCCCCGTCCGGGGACGGCTCCATCGGCTAATCAGGAAAGAGTTACTCCCATGGCACAAGGCACTGTGAAGTGGTTCAACGCGGAGAAGGGCTTCGGCTTCATCGCCCAGGACGGCGGCGGCCCCGACGTCTTCGTCCACTACTCCGCGATCGAGACCAACGGCTACCGCTCCCTCGACGAGGCGCAGCGGGTCGAGTTCGACCTCGCCCAGGGCCCCAAGGGTCCGCAGGCCGAGCGGGTTCGCGCGCTCTGACGCACCGGCCGCCCTTCGGCGGCTGCGCCACGAGGCCCCCGTCCCTTCCCAGGGACGGGGGCCTCGTCGTGTCATGGGTGCCGGCTCAGGTGGCGGCCGGGGTCGACGTCGAGGCGGCGGTCGCGGAACGGCGTCGCCGGCCGACGCGGCGGCGGGCACTGGTGATCTCGCGCTCCATCGAGGCCAGGTCCGCCAGCCGGGTGGCCCGGGCCCGCAGCTGGTCGCTGAGGGCCTGGTAGTCCGGGCTGAGCACGGTCAACGGCCCGCGGTCCTTCAGCGTGGCGAAGATCCCGTCGTTGCTCACGACCATCACCCGCAGCCGCCGGGCAGGGATCGCCCGCGCAGCGTCGAGCAGGACGTGGTCGGCCAGGTCCTGTCCGTCGTCGACGGCCCGGGCGTGCTCCTCGAGGTCGCCGAGGTGCGGTCGCGCCCGGCGCACCGCGTCGTGCTGGCCGGCCATCGTCACGTGGTCGAAGCGCCGCGCCAGCGCGGCCAGCGCGGTGACCCGTTCCTGCCAGCGCAGCCGGCCTGCGCGCAGGTTGTCCAGGTCCACCAGCAGCAGGGTGGGGGCGTCGGAGGCGGCCCACGCCGGGTCCTGCTCGACCCACAGCCGCACGGCCTCGCCGAGGTCGGTGACGTCCTCCCGCGGCGCCGCTGCCGCCGCCCGGCCGGGTGGTCGGGTGCTGGACCCGCCGGTGGTTCGGGTCCGGGGCTCGGGCCGGCCGGCAGGCAGCCGCGCCGGAGCGACCGGGATCCAGTCGTACTCGTCCCACTCGGGGGCATGCCCACCTAGACCCATGCGTGCGCCGTCGACGTGTCCACGGGCCCAGCATCCCGCATGGGTCCGGCCGGCGCGCCCGCGCGTGCCACTCCGGCGCGTCGGTGACCGGGCTCCTCGGGGACCGACGGCCGTGACCGGGGCCCTCGGTGACGCCCGGAAAGTGAGTGGGGGGCATACCCCTGCCCGTGGCCGGTGGTCGATGATGGGTGGGTGCACGGCGACGGCAACGGCTGGACCTGGTGTGCCCACGGCCACCGCCACTGGGGTGTGCACGGTGCCGCCGGGTTGATGCTGCGCAGCGTGGATGCCCACGGCGAGCCGAGGATCCTCATGCAGCACCGGGCCTCCTGGACGGCCCACGGCGACACCTGGGGGCTGCCCGGTGGCGCCCGCGACAGCCACGAGGGCCCCCACGAGGCGGCTCTGCGCGAGGCGGCCGAGGAGACCGGCATCGTCGCCGACTGGGTGCAGCTCGTCGACGAGCTCGTCGACGACCACGGCGGCTGGTCCTACGTGACGGTCGTCGCCGAGGCCCCGCACCTGCTGGCCGTGCGGCTCAACGCCGAGAGCGAGGCGCTGCGCTGGGTCCGGGAGGGGCTGGTGGACCAGCTCCGGCTCCACCCCGGGTTCGCGCGCACCTGGCCGCGCCTGCGGGCGCTGGGCCGGGCGGGATGACCGGGCGGCGCTGATGAGCAGGCGGGGCGACCGGACCGGCCACGGGGACACCCGCCGGACCGTCGCGCTCTTCCGCCGCTACGCGGGCTCGCAGGGTCGCTCCATGCCCGTCGCGGTCGTGCTGCTCACCCTGGAGGCGCTCACCGCCGTCGCCCTGCCCGCCCTGATCGGCACCCTGATCAACGTGCTCAAGGACGGGGCCCGCTGGCAGCTGTTCTCCTGGAGACCGGCGGCCGGCTCCACGATCGCGGTGCTGGCCGGCGCGATCGTCGTCGTGACCGCCGTCAACAGCCTCTCTGACTCCATGGCCGAGATCTCCCTGGCCAAGGCCGGGCGCACCCTGGGCTACAACCTGCGGGCGGCGATGTTCGGCCACCTGCAACGTCTGTCGCTGGCCTTCCACCTGCGCCGACGCACCGGCGACGTGCTGAGCCGGATCACCAGCGACGTGCAGGCACTGGAGGAGTTCGTCTGCGACTCGGTGAGCGACCTGCTCGGCAGCGCCCTGCTGCTGGCCGGGACGATGGCCTACCTGCTGTGGAAGTCCTGGCGGATCGCGCTGCTCGCCCTGGTGGTCGTGCCGGTCCTGGCCCTGATGTCCAACGCGTTCGCCAGGCGGATCAAGGAGGCGTCCAAGGAGCAGCGCGCCCGCGAGGGCGACCTGGCCTCGACCGCGCAGGAGATGCTCTCCTCGATCAGCGTGGTGCAGACCTACGGGCGCGGCGACGCCGAGGAGCGCAAGTTCGCCAGCGAGAGCAGCTCGGCGATGGCGGCGATCCTGCGCACCGCCCGGCTGGAGGCACTGTTCAGCTTCACGGTGAGCATGCTCGAGGCGGTCGTCATCGCCGCGGTCGTGCTGATCGGCAGCCGGCTGGTCGGGGCCCGCGTCATCGACGCGGGTCTGCTGGTGGCCTTCATCCTGCTGATCCAGGGGATGTTCAAGCCGACCCGACGGATCATCAAGGAGTGGAACACCGTCGGCAAGATCTACGCCAGCGTGGAGCGGATCTCCGAGCTGCTGGACCGCAAGCCCGCGGTGGTGGACAGCCCGGACGCGGTCGACGCCCCGCCGCTGCACGGGCACATCGAGTTCCGTGACGTCAGCTTCGCCTACCAGCCGATCGGCGAGCAGGACGGCGAC
>DASSPC010000473.1:0-5997 GCA_035699865.1 Oryzihumus sp.
GACGCTGCAGGCCCGGTTCGCCGCGGCATACCGGGTGGTCGCGGTGGCGACTCGCGAGCTGGGTGAGGGGTCGTCGCTGACGGCGGCGGACGAGGCGGGGCTGGAGCTGCGCGGCTTCCTCGTCCTGCTGGACCAGCCCAAGGCCAGTGCCCACGAGACGCTGGAGCGCCTCGCCGACCTCGGCGTCCGGGTCAAGGTCGCCACCGGTGACAACGCGGTCGTCGCCGCGACCGTGTGCACCCAGGTCGGGGTGGACGCCAGCGGCACGCTCACCGGGGCGCAGATGGCGGTGATGGACGACGCGACGCTCATCGAGCGGGTGCGCACGGTGGACGTGTATGCGCGGGTCTCCCCAGAGGACAAGGCGCGCCTGATCCGGTTGCTGCGCCAGGACGGCCGCGTCGTGGGCTTCCTCGGCGACGGGGTCAACGACGCGCTCGCGCTGCACAGCGCCGACGTCGGGTTGTCCGTGGACGGGGCGACCGACGTGGCCCGAGAGGCCGCCGACATCATCCTGCTGGAGAAGGACCTCGGGGTCATCGCCGACGGCGTCGTCGGCGGGCGCCGGATCTTCGCCAACACCATCAAGTACGTCCTGATGGGCACCTCGAGCAACTTCGGCAACATGTTCAGCGCTGCGGCCGCCTCGGCGGTGCTGCCGTTCCTGCCGATGCTGCCCTCGCAGATCCTGCTCAACAACCTGCTCTACGACTCCAGCCAGCTGGCCATCCCCACCGACCGGGTCGACCCGGAGCGGGTCCTCGCGCCGTCGCACTGGGACGTGGCGTTCATCCGGCGGTTCATGGTGTTCTTCGGGCCGCTCAGCTCGCTGTTCGACTTCGTCACCTTCGCGGTGCTGCTCGGGGCCTTCCACGCCGGGCCCGAGCTGTTCCGGACCGGCTGGTTCATCGAGTCGCTGGCCACGCAGACGCTGGTCATCTTCGCCATCCGCACCCGGCGCATCCCGTTCTGGCGCAGCCGCCCCAGCTGGCCGCTCATGGTGGCCGTCCTCAGCGTGGTCGTCGTCGGGGTGCTCATCACGGTGAGCCCGGTGTCGCACCTGCTCGGGTTCACCGTGCCGCCACCCGACTTCCTGGCCGTCGTCGCCGTGATGGTCCTGGCCTACCTGCTGCTCATCGAGGGCGGCAAGCGGGTGTTCTACGCCGACCACCGGCCACCGCCTGTCGTGCCCCGCGCCCGCGACGTCACCCACCAGGTGCACCGGCGCGCGGCACGGTTCAGCCACCGCGGGCCGATCAGCCAGCCCGGAGGTCCCGGGGCGCGGGGACCTTCGGCACTGAGCGAGCCGGCCACGTCGAGCCGACGATGAGGACATGGGAACGGGTGACGCGGTGCCCGCCGTGGAGCTGAGCTCCTCGGAGTGCTGGGGCCTCCTGCGCGAGGCGGTTGTGGGCCGGATGGCCGTCATCGTCGACGACCACCCCGAGATCTTCCCGGTGAACCACATCGTCGACCGCGGCAGCCTGGTCTTCCGCACGGCGGCGGGGACCAAGCTGGCGGCCGCGGTCGGTCGCGTCGTGGCCTTCGAGGTCGACGGCTACGACCCGGTGACCGGCAACGCCTGGAGCGTGGTGGTCAAGGGCCGTGCGATCGAGGTGACCCGGCTCTACGAGGTGCTCGAGGCGGTGGAGCTGCCGCTGTTCCCGTGGCACAGCCTGCCCAAGCCGCGGTTCGTGCGGATCGACGCGGACAGCGTCACCGGACGGCGGTTCCGGGTCCAGGAGCTGGCGCGCACCCCGGGCAAGGCCGAGCCGACCGACGCCGAGCTGCACGGCGAGCCGGAGTAGCCGGCCACGCGGGCCGGCCGGATCACGCTCCCGCCGGAGTCCGGGTCAGCCCCCGCTGGAGCGGAAGCTGAGGTAGCCGGTCCCTGATGCCCCGTTCGACGTGGCCGTGACGGTGATCTTCTCGCTGGCCTTGGGCTTGGTGACCACGATCTCGTCGGAGCAGGTGCCGTTCTTGCCGGTGGTGCACGGGTTGTTCCTGGAGCGGAAGGCGGCGTTGCTGGCGTTGTCGCTCCACTGCACGATGGCCCCGGCGACGGCCTTGCCGCTGCTGTTGGTCACCTTCGCGGTGAACGTCTGCGTGCCGTCGGGCAGGTAGTTGAAGCAGGAGTTGGGGGCCAGCTGGCGCTCCGGCTGGCTGGAGGGCACGCTGCACGTGACCTTGACGCGGTAGCCGGTCGCGGCCTCGGCCGGGGCGGCGAGCGCCGCGGTGGCCCCGGTGAGGGCGAGCGCGACGAGGACGGGTGTGGCTCTCATGGACGCACCGTAGGCGCGGCCGATGGGGCCGCCTTCGGCCCCGCGGACGGTCCCGGGCACGCTCTCTGGTGGAGCGCCAGCGGCGTGCCGGGGGTGAGGTGGGGGTGACCCGCGGGAGTGGCCCGTGCCCCGGAGGCGGCGACGACCTGGCGGCGCGAGGCGCGGCGCGCGGCGTACCGGGTCGGTCAGGGGCGTTCGAAGGTCACCAGGACCCCCTCCACACCACCCGGGCCGACCCGCCCCTTGACCTCCACCGCGGTGATTGCCCGCAAGGTCCAGCCCTGGGCGCCGTGCTCGTTGAGCACCTTCTCCAGCTTGGCCCCGGACATCTTGCCGCCCATGAGCCCCTCGCGGAGCTCGACGACCTTGTACTGCGGCATGGCTGCTCCTCCCGGTCGGTGTCCCCGCATCGTGCCCGAGCGAGGTCGTGCCGGGAACCCGCAGTCGGCCGGCGTGGGGGCGGCGTGCCGGGCGGGTTCGGGCCGCTCACAGCGGGTGGCTACCGTTGGCGGCACGCGGTCGGCCGGCCGCGCGGACGCCCGAGGAGGACACGGCTGGTGCAGCTGGACTTCGCCTGGAGTGCCCAGGGCTCGCTCCTGGTCGACGCGACCCCGCGTGACGAGGTCATCATCAGCTTCGTCGGCTGGGACGTCGGCCCGGACCCGGACCGGGCCCGCGAGCTGCGCCGCCAGCTGGCCGCCGCCGTCGCCGGGGGTGCCCAGCGCAGCAGCGGCCCGCACGTCGTCGGGCGTGCCTGCGCGATCACGGTGCACGGCTCGACCGCCGAGATCGAGAACCTCGTCGAGCTCTTCCCGGTCGCGAAGTACCCCGTGTCGACCCTGCTCGACGCCCTGGCCCAGCTCGAGGCCTGGCTGGTCGAGAACCTGCACCGCCGCCCCGGCTACTGGTGAGCGAGGCTCAGACGGGGGCGTGGCGACGCAGCCCGGTCGGCACCGCAGCGGCGTGGACCGGCAGTGGCAGCGGGCGCCCCTGAAGGGCGACGTGCCAGTACAGCCAGCGGGCGGCTGTCCGGCCCGGCGTGCCACCCCCGGCACCGGCGAGCCGGTCCAGTGCCGCCGTCACGCCGTCGTCGGTGGGCCCGAGCGGCAGGGAGCGTGAGGGTCGGTCGAGGGAGGCCGACGGGGCGCGGCCCGTCGCGTGGTCGGGCAGCGTGCGCCCCACCACCCGGGCGGTGAGCCAGGCGGTGCGGGTGGTCCGCGCCGTCGGCAGGTCGGTGGCGTCCCCGACGGCGTAGACGTTGGCGAACGTCCGGGACTGCAGCGTGTGCCGATCGACGGGCACGTAGCCGAGCTCGTCCCCGAGCCCGGAGCGGGTCACCACCCCGGCGCCGCGGTGCGGGGGCACGGACACCAGGAGGTCGAAGGGCACCTCCCGTCCCTCGGGCCCGACCAGCACCTGGCGGTCACCGTCGAGCCGCTCCACCCGGAAGCCGGCCTCGACGACCACGCCGTGCCGCCCCAGCAGGCCATCCGACCCGGCCGCGGGCTCGGCCAGCGGGCTGGCGTGGACCAGCTCGACCCCGTCACGCAGCCCCCGTCGGCGCAGCCAGGCGTCCGCGAGCAGGGTGAGCTCCAGCGCCGTGGACGGTGCGGTGACGGGCAGCTCGGCGAGGTGCACGACCAGGCGGCCCTGATGCAGCGTCGGCAGCGCCTCCCGCAGCGCGGAGGCTCCCTCGAGGCTGCTGACGTCGAAGACGGTGCGGTGCCAGTGCGGCCCGGTCAAGCCCGGGACCAGGTCCGGACGGGGGACGGCCCCGGAGGCGATGACGAGGTGGTCATAGGCGATCCGGCGCCCGTCGGCGAGCAGCACCACCGAGGCGTCGGCGTCCACCTGGCGGGCCTCGTCGAGGACCAGGTCCACCCCGTCGGGCAGGAAGGCGTGCCGGGAGCGGACGACCCCGGAGGGGGGCCAGGTGCCGAACGCCACGAGCGGGAAGCCGGGCCGGTAGGCGTGCTGGTCGTCCCGGTCGATGACGGTGAGCGCCCAGGCGGCGGGGTCGAGCCGGCGGCGCAGCCGGTGGGCGACCATCGTCCCGGCGGCGCCCGCGCCGATGACCACCACGTGCCGCCGCATGCCGTCCTCCTCGCTCGCCCGCGACCTCACGCTAAGGAGCGCGGGACCACCCCGGATCACGCTGCGGGGATGAGGTGCCGGCCGGGGCGCCGACCTACCGTGGCGGCAGACCTACCCGAGGACGTGGCGCGTATGGACGAGAACGAGTCGGGGACGGAGCGGGCGCGGGCACGGGCGCGGCTGCTCAACAGCGTGGTGGTGGGCGTGCTGCGGGCCCTGGCGGAGCAGGAGCACCGGGCGGCGGCCGACCCGTCGCCGCGGGTGACCGACGTGGCCGTGGGACTGGGCGCCGCGGCGCTCGACGGCTCCCGCCGGGTCACCACGGCCGTCGGGCTGGCGGTGCGCCCGGTCGCCGCGATGCTCGCACCGCCGGAGGCGGTGCGTGAGCGGCCGGCCCGGTGGCTGCGGGGCCTGGCCGAGAGGGGGCGGGCCGAGCGGGAGGCCACCGCCCTGAGGCTGGACGCCCTCGGCCGCCGGGTCGCCCCGCGCCTGGTCGACCAGGCGCTGGGCTACGTGGACCTCACCGACCTGGTCCGCGACCACGTCGACCTCGACGCCCTCGTGGCCACGGTCGACCTCGACGCGGCCGTCTCGCGGGTGGACATGGAGGCGATCCTGGAGCGGGTGGACGTCGACGAGATCGCCTCCCGGCTGGACCTGGGCCCGATCCTGGAGCGGGTGGACGTCGATGCCATCGCCTCCCGGCTGGACCTGGGCCCGATCCTGGACCGGGTGGACGTCGACGCCATCGCCTCCCGCCTGGACCTGGACGCGGTCGTGTCGCGGCTGGACCTGGTCGCCCTCGCCGAGGTGGTCGCCGAGGGGCTGGACCTGCCCGCGATCATCCAGAGCTCCTCGGGGTCCATGGCCTCCGAGGCGCTGCGCGAAGTGCGCTGGCACGGGATCGGTGCCGACGAGCGGGTCGCCAACACCATCGACAAGATGCTGCGCCGCCAGGGCCGCGAGCCCGGCGCCCCGGCACAGGAGCCGCCGGTCCCCGAGGAGCCACCAGGGCAGGCACCCACCCGGCCGCCGGGCGGCCAGGAGAACGCGCGCTGACGGGGGCGCCTGATGAGGAGGCCCGAGGTGCCCGACCGTTCCGTCGCCGCGAGGATCCTCGTCCCGGCACCGGCCCGTGCGGCGCAGGGACGGCGGGCGGGCGTGGTGACCCGGTGCGCCGCTGCGGTCGTCGACCTCCTGGTCGCCTGCGTCGGCGTCGTGGTCCTGTATGCCGCGTGGGCGGCAGTGCTGTTCCTGTTGCGTCCCAGGGGTTTTCACTTCCCCGACCCGGGCCAGGGCTGGTTGCTGACGGCCCTGCTCTGCCTCCTCACGGCCTATCTGGCGTTCGCCTGGATGACCACCGGGCAGACCGTGGGGGACCGGCTGCTGGGGCTGCGGGTCGTCGACCGGCACGGTCGCCTGCCCGGTGCCGGCCTGGCCCTGGTGCGGGCGGTGCTGTGCGTGCTGTTCCCCATCCTGCTCTTCTGGGTGGCGGTGAGCCGGCAGAACCGCTCGGTGCAGGACCTGCTGCTGCGCACGTCCGTTGTCTACGACTGGACCGCCCAGGGGCCCGGCCGGCGCTGAGTCAGGCCACCCAGGTGCGGCCCGATCCGGGGGCCAG